>DASXND010000369.1:0-10924 GCA_036495265.1 Dyella sp. | reverse complement strand
GCGGACCGCTGCGACTTACTTCTTGGGAGCCGGGGCGGCCGGTGCGGCAGCAGCCTCACCTTCAGCCGGAGCGGCCTCAACCTCTTCCTTCACCGTGTTCGCGGTGACGACGGCGGTGTCGTGGTCGGCGCCCAGGTGCAGTGCGACGATCTCCACGCCCTGCGGCAGCTTGAGCTCGGACAGGTGGATGATGTCGCCCGGCTTGACGTCGGCCAGGTCGAGTTCGATGAACTCCGGCAGGTCCTTCGGCAGGCAGGAGATTTCCACTTCGGTCAGGTTGTGCGAGATCACCACGCCCGAGGTCTTGGCGGCAGCCGACTTTTCCTGGTTCAGGAAGTGCAGCGGCACGCTGATACGGATAGCGGCATTCTCGTCGACGCGCAGGAAGTCCATGTGCAGCATCTGCATCTTGAACGGATGCTTCTGCCAGTCACGCACCAGCACCTTCTGCACCTTGCCGTCGACGTTCAGGTCGAGCACGGAGGAGAAGAACCACTCGTGCTTGGAGGAGAGCAGGATGGTGTTGTGCTCGATCTGGATGCTCTCCGGAGCCGAACCGGCGCCGTAGACAACAGCAGGCACGAAGCCGGAGTGACGCAGGCGGCGGCTCGCACCTTTCCCCTCGTCCTTACGGCTTGCTGCCTTGATTTCATGAGTCGTGGCCATTTCAGTATTGCCTTCAGTTTAAAGAAGCCGCCTCGCGGCAGCCCAGGTGACTCCCCCGCGACCAGAGGAGTCATAAAACGGCGGCGGACGACAACGCCCACCGCCAGAAACTCAATCGACGTACAGCGAACTCACCGACTCGCCGAAGGCGATGCGGCGGATCGTTTCCGCCAGCAGCTCGGCAACCGAGAGCTGACGGATCTTGGCGCAGGCCTGCACTTCCGGGCGCAGCGGCAAGGTATTGGTAACCACCAGCTGGTCGAGCTGGGAGCCTTCGATATTGCTGATGGCAGCGCCCGACAGCACTGGATGCACGCAGTACGCCACCACCTTGCGGGCGCCGCGCTCCTTCAGAGCTGCGGCTGCCGCGCAAAGCGTACCGGCGGTGTCGACGATGTCGTCCACCAGCACGCAGGTCTTGCCGTCGACGTCGCCGATGATGTTCATCACCGTGGCCACATTGGCCTTCGGACGACGCTTGTCGATGATGGCGAGGTCGGCATCGTCGAGGCGCTTGGCCATCGCACGGGCACGCACCACGCCACCCACGTCCGGACTGACCACGATCAGGTCGTCCATGCTGTGGTTGCGCCAGATGTCCGCCAGCAGCACCGGCGAGGCATACACGTTGTCCACCGGGATGTCGAAGAAGCCCTGGATCTGGTCGGCATGCAGGTCCACTGTCAGCACACGATCCACACCGGCGGTGCCGATCATGCGTGCTGCCAGCTTCGCCGTGATCGGCACACGTGCCGAGCGCGGGCGACGATCCTGACGGGCATAGCCGAAGTACGGCATCACCGCCGTGACGCTGGAGGCCGAGGCGCGCTTTAGCGCATCCACCAGCACCAACAGCTCAAACAGGTTCTCGGCACTCGGCGCGCCGGTGGGCTGCAGCACGAACACTTCCTGGCGGCGGACGTTCTCTTCGATCTCCACCTGAGACTCGCCGTCGCTGAAGCGACCGACCTGCGCCTTGCCCAGGGGCACGCCAAGACGCTGGGCTACATCCTCAGCGAGCGCACGATGCGCATTGCCGGTGAAGAGCATCGGGCCGGACGTATCGACAGTCATATTTGAACCTGAGCCATTGTGAGGAATGGCTGGGGCGGCAGGATTCGAACCTGCGCATGCGGGAATCAAAATCCCGTGCCTTAACCAGCTTGGCGACGCCCCAGTATCACTGGATGTTTCTGTTACTTACCTGTCCTGACGGCACCGCGATGGCGCGCCAGGGTCACATGCAACGGAGACGTGTTCACCCCCATGGCCACGTGGGCCGTAAAGCGGGGAGGACAACGTTCCGCTACGGCTTCGGCGCGTTCCGGGGACTCCGTCTCCAGGAACACACACGCACCGCTACCGGAAAGCCTTGCCCGGCCGAACCCGCCAAGCCAGTCCAGCGCCGCGGCCACGCGCGGATGTCGCGCGCGAACTACGGGGGTGAACGTGTTCTCGACTGTTTCGCCCGAAGCAAAGGATGAAATTGTGGCTGGCGGAGCATTTCGTGTCAATTCAGGCGCTTGAAAAAGTGCGGCCGTGGGCACGTGTTCATGCGGCTCAAGCACCACATACCAGCGCTTTGGCAGGGTCAGCGGGGTAAGTTTTTCGCCGACGCCTTCGGCCCAAGCTGAACGACCACGGACGAAGACCGGCACGTCGGCGCCCAGCTGGCGACCCAGGTCGGCCAGCGCGTCATCGCCCAGTCCCGCGTCCCACAGCCAGTTCAGGGCCACCAGCACGGTGGCGGCATCGGAGCTGCCGCCGCCCAAGCCGCCGCCCATCGGGATGCGCTTGACCAGTTCGATGTCCGCACCTGCACCAGCGGGCGCTTGCGACTGCAACAAGCGGGCGGCCCGCACTACCAGGTCGCTGTCGGCCGGCACATCCGGCACGTCGGTGAGTCGGTGAATCTCGCCGTCGTGGCGCACGCGCAGGGAGATTTCGTCGCCCCAGTCGAGCAGCCGAAACACCGTTTGCAACTCGTGATAGCCATCGGCTCGACGACCGGTGATACGCAGGAACAGGTTCAATTTGGCCGGCGCCGGCCAGACGCTCCATTCGCCCGCGGTCAGCGGCGCCAACGGGCGGCTCATGAATACGCGCAGGTCATCGGGAAATCCGTTTTCGCGATCGCGCTCGCGGGCAAAGGCGAACACGGGATCGTCCTTATCGACTGCGACGAAACCATGTTTTGCATAGAACGGCGCATTCCACGGAACATCGGCCAGCGTGCCGAGATCGACCCGATGATAACCGGCTCCCCTCGCCCAGGCGCAGGCATGCTCGAGCAAGGCGGCGCCGATGCCGCGCTGGCCGTGGGAAGGCAACACATCCATCTCGGCAATACCAAGGGCATCACCGCCCTCTTCCGCATCCAGCCACACGAAGCCGACCGGCTCGCCGGAGCCGATCACCGCCACCCATACCAGGCCGCGGGCAATCGCCTCGCGCAACACCTCGGGCGGCACCGAGACGCGCCGATACGACGGCCAGGCCCGATGGCCACGGAACAGCTCCACCGCGGCGCGCTCGATGGCGCAAAGGGCATCAACCTGGTCGGGGCGGGCGCGCTCGATCTGGACGGTCATAGAGGGTTCTTTGCTGGCGCCTCCTCTCCCCTTCGGGGAGAGGGAGAACAAGGCTACTGGATGCTCCACGACTCCACCGACAAACGCACCTTGTACGGCGGGTTATCGGCGAATACCTTCCTCGGCACGACAGGTTTGCGCGACGTGTCCCAACCGGGGTAGCTGACCGTCCAGCCATCCTGGATCAGCTGCGTCGGCAGGCCGTCGTCACCGAACTTCAGCTCGGCCGGGCCACTGTCCGCGCGCAGACCCAGCACCCAGGCGCGCAGGTCATGCAGCGGCACATGCCAGCCCAGCACGTTCTGCACCAGCGATTCTGCGTCCGGACTGCGGCGGGGGCCGCCATCCCCTCCTTCCAGCAGCGCGCCGTCGGGCGTCACGCTGAGGCGGAAGCTCTTGCTCCCCACCGGGCCATGAACTTCGAACTGATAGCTGTCGCCGTTCTGGGTCCAGGTCAACGTGCCGCTGCCGCCCTGGCTTTTGCCATCGACCACGCCAGACACGCCGAGCTTGCCCTGCAGGACCCAATGATCGGTATTGGCCAGCAGGTGCTCGCGGGCCCGTTGCTGGTCGAGCAGGACGGCGTAATCGGCCTTGGGCGCCGCGGGACGCACCTGTTCCCGAGGGGCGCAGGCAGCGAGCAGCAGCGGCAACGCCACCGCAGAAAGTCGAAGGGAAAGCTTCATGGATTGAGGCGCTTGAGAGTGTTGTGGAGGTTGGCGCTTTGCGGATTGATCTTACGCACTTCGTCGAATACGTGCCGCGCGTCCTCCTGGCGCCCCTGCTTCCACAGCACCTCGCCAAGGTGCACGCCGACATCGGCATCCTTGTTGGCCTTCCAGGCGCTGCGCAGGGTCGTCTCGGCCTGATCCAGATGACCCAGTCGGTACTGCAGCCAGCCCCAGGAGTCCTGAATGGCCGGATCGTTCGGCCGCGCCGCGCGGGCGGTTTCGATCAGCCGTTGCGCCTCGGACAGATCGCGATTGGCATCGGCCAGCGTATAACCAAGCGCGTTGATGGCGTCGGTGTCGTCCGGCTTGAGTTCCAGCAGACGTCGGAAATCCGTGACCGCCTGGTCGACCTGACCCTCCTCGGCGTAGGCCAGGCCACGCCCGTACAGCAACGACGGGTCATCGGGCATCACCTGCAACGCGCGACTGAAGGCATGCTCCGCCTCCGTGTACTGTTGCTCGTCCATGTACAGCTCGGCGTCCGCCTCGTACGCGCGGCGCAGCAGCGCCGGCTGGTCGAGATAGTCGGTCTGCATCTGCGCCAGCTGCTCATGCGCCTCGGCGCTGCGGCCGGTGGCCTGCAGCAGCACGGCGCTGCGCAGGTCCGCATCGAACGCATGCTCGTCGTCATCGGGCACCTGGCCATACCAGGTCAGCGCCTCCTGCTTGTGGTCCAGCATTTCGGCGAGCTGGCCGAGGAGATAGGCGCTGCTCTTCTGCGTCTCTTTCGGCGAACGCTGCAACTGGTTGTACAGGCGCGTCAGCGTCTTGGTGTCGTTGCTGCGGGCGGCCAGCGCCGCGCGCAGGGCGTAGGTGTCGGCATCCTGCGGACCGTTGTCCAGCAAGCGGGCAGCCGCCGCATCATCACCGCTCTGGCCAAGCAAAGTGGCGTAGGCGAGGCGCAGCCGGGTGCTCTTCGGGTCCTTGGCCAGGGCCTTGTCGAACAGTACTTTGGCACCCGCCTTGTCGCCGTTGTGGAACTTCATCTGTGCGGCCCAGGCGTAGGTTTCCGCCGTGCCGAAGCGCTTCATGGCTGCGTCGGCGATCTGCTGCGCATAGGCGTGGCGCTCCAACTTGTCGCCGAGTTCGCTCATCGCCAGCCACGCTTGGGGATCGGCCGGCAGTCGTTGCGGGGTGGCCACCGCCTCCAGCAGCTGAGCGGCCTGGGCGGCATCGCGACTACCCAGCAGGACCCGCCCGAACTGGCGCCAGGCATCCGGGTCACCTGTGCTGACCAGCAGCTCGAGCTGCCGCTGCGCCTCGTTCGTATCGCCTTGAGACAGCGCCAGCTCGGCCCGCGCCTGGGCCAGCGGCGCCGGCTTGGCACCCAAGGCCTTCCAGCGCGCAATGGCGGCTTCCGCGGCGGGCACATCACGCACCGCAATCGCCAAGGCCGCCGCCTGCTCGGCCACGCGAGGGTCGCTGGAGAGCATCATGGCCTGGCTATAAGCGGCGGAAGCCCCCTTGAGATCGGTATGGGTCAGCGCCATCTCGCCAGCCATCAGCTGGGCCACGAGATCGTGGTCAGGGTCAGACGTCGCCACTACCATTCGATTCAGCGGCTGCGCGGAGGCGGCCGACTTGTGGGCAGGCCTGCCGGGCGCTACGGCACAGCCGGCCAGCATCAGCACCACCACCCCGCTCGCCGCAAAATGCCGCAGTTGCTTGAACTTGGACCACCTGCTCAGCACACTATTCTCCGCTCATCCGTCTGTTACGGCCGCTGTTACTCTAGAACGACCGGTGCTAACCCCTAGTTTACGCCGCCGGATGCTTCCCGCCTCGAATCGCCCTAAACCATGACGCTGATCGCCCTCGGGCTTAATCACCTCACCGCGCCGGTCACCCTGCGCGAACAAGTGGCATTCGATGCGGAGGCCACCGCCGCCGCGTTGCAGGCGCTCGCCCGTGAACCCGGCGTGGAAGAGGCGATGATCCTCTCCACCTGCAACCGTACCGAACTTTACGTGAGCGTCACAGCAGGAGCGGAAGGCGTTCCACAGGCATGGCTCTCCCGGCACCATCAGCTGACTGCCAACAGGCTGGATGAGTTCCTGTATCGCCACGATGAAGATGCCGCGGTCCGCCATATGTTCCGGGTCGCCACCGGCCTGGACTCGATGGTCCTGGGTGAGCCGCAGATCCTGGGCCAGGTGAAGGACGCGTATCAGCAGGCGCGCGATGCCCAGGCCCTGCGCGCGCCGATGGAGCGCCTGCTGCAACATACCTTTGCGGTCGCCAAGCGCGTACGCACCGACACGCGGATCGGCGCACATACCGTCTCGGTGGCGTTCACCGCCGTGCGTCTGGCCGAGCAGGTGTTCGCCGACCTGAGAGAAGCCTGCGTTCTGCTGATCGGCGCCGGTGACACCATCGAGCTGGCTGCCCGCCATCTGGTCGACAAACGGGTACGCAAACTCATCGTCGCCAACCGCACGCTGGAGAACGCGCAGGAGCTGGCCAGTCGCCATGGCGGCTATGCCATTTCGCTGCAGGACCTGCCGCAACATCTTGCCGATGCCGACATCGTCATCAGCTCCACCGCCGCGCGCCAGCCGGTGGTGACGCACGCCATGGTCGAGAAGGCGATCGCCACACGGCGGCGCAAGCCGATGTTCATGGTGGATATCGCCGTGCCGCGCGACATCGAACCGTCGGTCGGCGAGCTGGGCGATGTGTTCCTCTACGGCATCGACGATCTGCGCCAGGTGATCGACGACAACATCCGCTCGCGCCAGGCCGCCGCCCGCGAGGCCGAGGCCATCATCGACCTCCAGGTCGAGCGTTATATGGCCTGGCGTCGGGCGCTCACCGTGCGTAACCCCGCGGTGGACATGCGCCAGCATGCCGAAATCTACCGCGACGAAGTGCTGGAAAAAGCCCGTGCCATGCTGGCGCGCGGCAAGTCGCCCGACGAGGCGCTGGCTTTTCTCGCCAATACGCTCACCAACAAGCTGTTGCATCATCCCAGCGCCCGTTTGCGCGATGCCGCGCTAAGTGGCGACATGGAGCTGCTACACGCGGCAGGCCGCCTCTACGGCCTGGGGGAAACATCGGAAGTGAGCGAAGACGAGTGAGAAACGAGTAGATGCGCTGATCCACGCGTTACGCTTAGCGCCCTTGCTTGTCCTCACCTCGACCCACTCGCCGCTGCCCTATGACCCCATCGATCCGCCGCAAGCTCGAATCCCTCGCCGAACGCCATGAGGAGATCGGCCTGTTGCTGGCGCAGCCCGATGTGCTCGCCGACAACAACCGCTTTCGCGAGCTGTCGCGCGAATACGCGCAACTGGAGCCGGTGGCGGCCTCGTTGCGCGGGCACGATCAGGCAGAGCGCGAGCTTCGCGAAACGCGGGCCATGCTCGACGATCCCGAAATGCGCGACATGGCGCAAGACGATATCGGACGGCTGGAAGCGCACCTGCTGGCGCTGGACGCTGAGCTGCAAATCCTGCTGCTGCCCAAGGATCCGCGTGACGAGGCGAACCTGTACCTCGAAGTGCGCGCCGGCACCGGCGGCGACGAGGCCGCCATCTTCGCGGGCGACCTGTTCCGCATGTATACGCGCTACGCCGAGCGTCGCCGCTGGCATGTCGAAGTGCTCAGCGAAAACCATGGCGAGCATGGCGGCTACAAGGAAGTGGTGGCCCGCATCGAGGGCAAGGGCGCGTACTCGCGGCTGAAATTCGAGTCGGGCACGCATCGGGTGCAGCGCGTGCCGGAGACCGAATCGCAAGGGCGCATCCACACCTCGGCCGCCACCGTGGCGATCCTGCCCGAGATGGATGAGATCGACGATATCGAGATCAATCCGGCGGACCTCAAGACCGACACCTTCCGCGCCTCCGGCGCCGGCGGCCAGCACGTCAACAAGACCGACTCGGCCATCCGCATCACCCACCTGCCCACCGGCATCGTGGTCGAATGCCAGGACGAGCGCAGCCAGCACAAGAACCGCGCCCGTGCGCTGAGCCTGCTCAAGGCTCGCCTGCTCGACGACGAGCGTAGCCGGCAGGCGGCCGTGCAGGCCGAATCGCGGCGCCTGCAGGTGGGCTCGGGCGATCGCAGCCAGCGCATCCGCACCTATAACTTCCCGCAGGGTCGCATTACCGACCATCGCGTCAACCTCACGCTGTACCGGCTTCCCGAGGTGCTGCAGGGCGATCTGGACGAGCTGGTCGATACGCTCACGCGCGAGCATCAGGCTGACGAGTTGAAGGCACTCACCGCCGGCTAAATCGCGCAGATTATTCACGTCCGGATTGGCAGCCGCGGCCCGCTGCGTTAGCGTGGGCGGATGAATGATCTCTTTTCCCCCTCTTCCCAGGCGCTGGTGCAGCAAATCGTCGACCAGCTGGAACTCGGCGCCTTTGCCGATGCCGAGCATGCGGCCGCGCAGGCGCGCGAGCAGTACCCGGACGACGCCGAGCTGGCCCGCCTGCAAGGCATTGCCCTGCTGCAGTTGCAACGCCCCGCCGAGGCGCTCGGTGTGCTCGAACGGGCCGCGCAGATCGCGCCCCAGAACATTGAAGTGCAATGCAACCTGGCCAGCGTCCAACTGGCCAACGGCGATGCCGACGCCGCCATTGAACGGTTGCGCGCCGCGTTGCGGCTAGCCCCTGGCAACCCCGCCGTGCTGCTGGGCCTGGGCAATGCCCTGATGGCGGCGGCGCGTTTTCAGCACGCCCGTGAGTCCTATGCCATGGCGACCCATGGCGCCCCGTTCCACCCGGGCATCCGCCTCAACCTGGCCGGCGCCGAGCTGGAGCTGGGCAATACCGAACCGGCCCTGCGCCATATCGGCGAAGCGCTGGAAATCATCCCGCAGTTCGACGCGGCGTTCGCCCTGCGCGGACGCGTGTTGCAAGTGCAAGGCAAATCCCTCGAGGCCGCCGATGCCTGGCTGCACGCCGAAAGTCTGGCGCCGCAAAACGCCCAGTATCCGTTCGCGGCGGGTCAGGCACTGGACGACGCCGGCCAGCTCACCTCGGCCGCCGATGCTTTCGCACGGGCGCTGCAGCTTGAGCCAAAGGATGGCCCGGCACTCGGCCAACTGCTGTTCGTGCGGCGCCGCCTGTGCGACTGGCGCGGCCTCGATCAACTGAGCGAACGCCTGCAATACGCCGTATCGAAGGAGAACGCGCTGGTCAGCCCGTTCGTCCTGCTGGCCGAGGATGTGGACGCGGCCGCCCTGCAACATTGTGCCGTCACCTATGCCGCGACCATCGCGCAGCAGATGGCACCCTTGCGCAAGCAGCTCGATTTCAAGTTCGCCAAGCCGTCGCCGGACCAGCCGATCCGGGTCGGTTTCGTTGCCGACGGCTTCAACGAGCACGCCACCGGCCTGTTGGTCGTCGCGATGCTGGAAGCCTTGACCGGCGAAGATGTCGAACTCCACCTGTTTGCCACCACCGCGGACGACGGCGGCCCTATCCGTCGTCGCCTGGCGACCGCCACCACGCTGCACGATGTGTCGATGCTCAATCACGCGCAGGTGGCCCAGCGCATTCACGACACCGGTATCGAGATCCTGATCGACCTCAACGGCTATGCCGGCAAGAACAACGCCGAGCTGTTCGCGTTGCGCCCCGCACCGGTGCAGGTGAACTGGCTGGCCTTCCCCGGCACGTCCGGCGCGCCATGGATGGACTATCTGCTGGCCGACGCCGTTGTGCTGCCGAATGCATCGCGCGCTTACATCAGCGAAAAACTCGTGCGGCTGCCGCGTTGCTACCAGCCCAACGACAACACCCGTGTCGTCGCTGAGCCGCCTTCGCGCGCGGCTTGCGGCCTGCCGGAGCAGGGCACCGTGTTCGCCTGTTTCAACAATAGCTACAAGCTCAATCAGGCAGCGTTCGCCCGCCTGATGCTGATCCTGCAGCAGGTGCCCGACAGCGTGCTATGGCTGCTGAGCGGCCCGGAAGGCGCGGACGATCGCTTGCGCGCCGCGGCTACGGCAGCAGGCACTGCGCCAGAACGCCTGGTGTTTCTGTCGCGCCTTCCGCACGCCGATTACCTGGCGCGCTACGTCCACGCCGACCTGTTTCTCGACACGCTGCCGTACAACGCCCATACCACCGCATCCGATGCACTGTGGGCCGGCTGCCCGGTGCTTACCTGCACCGGAAGCACGTTCGCGGGCCGCGTCGCCACCAGCCTGTTGCAGGATCTTGGCTTGCCGGAGCTGGCATGCGAGGACGAGGAGTCGTTTATCGCGATGGCCGCGCAGCTGGGCAACGATCGTGAAGCGCTCGGTACGCTCCGCCATCACCTGGCCCAGCAGCGCACGCAGAGCCCGCTGTTCGACATGCAAGGCTTCGCCAGTGATTTCCATCGCGTCCTGCAAACGATCAGTACGCGCTACCGCATCGGCCGCCCACCCGTCGATCTGGATCTCTAGCATCGAGGAGCACAACCGTGCCCAAGAAGGACAAGTTCTACCGTCACGCGTTGGAAGAACTTCAACTCGAACTGGCCGGGCTCAATCAATGGCTGCTTGGTGGCGGCCGCCGCTTGATGGTGATCCTCGAGGGCCGCGACGCCGCCGGCAAGGGCGGCACCATCAAGGCCATCACCCAGTCCATGGATACGGGCGGCTATCGCATAGCGGCCTTGCACAAGCCGAACGACATCGAGTCGACCCAATGGTATTTCCAGCGCTATGTGCAGCACCTGCCCAGCGCCGGTGAAGTCGTGCTGTTCGATCGCAGCTGGTACAACCGCGCCGTGGTCGAACCCGCCATGGGTTTCTGCACCAAGGCCCAATACAAGGCGTTCATGGCGGCAGTGCCGGCGTTCGAGAAGCTGCTTACCGACGACGGCATCATCCTGCTCAAGTACTGGCTGGCGGTTGACCAGGAAGAGCAGGAAGAGCGTTTCGCCGAACGCGCCACCAACCCGCTCAAGCACTGGAAGCTCTCGCCGAACGATCTCGCC
>DASXND010000368.1:0-4505 GCA_036495265.1 Dyella sp. | reverse complement strand
CCGCCCGTCAACTGGTCATTGCGCGTCGATACGCCGCAGGGCGGGCGCATGATCGACAGCGCGCGCATCGTGGTCTTGCCGCAAGGCGACGTCATGACCGTGTACCGGGGCGCTCGATGGAGCGACCCTGCGACGACCTTGCTGCGCAATCGCCTGATCGACGCCTTTCATGACGACGGGCGCGTTGCCGCTGTCAGCAGCGACGATTCGAGCGTGCAAGCCGACTACATTCTGACCGGCGACATGCGCGCGTTTCAGACCGAGTACCAGGGCGACCATCCTGTCGTGGTGATCCGCTTTGACGCGCGCCTGATCAGCAACGCCGGCCTGCGCATCATCGCTACCCATCGCTTCGAAATCACCCAGCCGGTGAACGGCTCGGCGGTACCGCAGGTGGTGACTGCCTTTGGACAGGCCACCGATGCGCTGGCGGCGCAACTGGTGTCATGGACGCTGCAACAACCCGCGCGCAACCGGCAGGCCAGCAACTGAGTTCAGCCGACAACGCCCGTCGATGTCGCTTGCACCTGGCGAAAGGTGAGATTGATGCGCGGCCCTACCCCGGCGGTCGTCTTGGGCAGATCGTGCACATAAAGATGCTGCGTGTCGCCGGCCATGCGCAGCAGACTGCCATGTCCCAGTTCGACCACATGCACGTCGCGCTTGCCTTCGCCGCGTTTGGCACGCAGGCGAAACCGGCGCACCGCTCCCAGGCTCAATGACGCAATCACCGGTTGCCTGCCCAGCTCGGGCTCGTTGTCGCTATGCCAGCCCATCGAGTCCTGGCCATTGCGATAAAGGTTGGCCAGCACGCTGTTGAAGCGCGTCGCACACGCTTCTTCCACACGGGCTCGCAAAGCCGCCAACGCGGGAGTCCACGGGTGCGGTTCAAAGCGCGTGCGCGAATAGACGTAGGTGGCGTCCGCGTCGCCGATCCAGCAACTCAAGCGGGGCGAGTCGACCTCGCGACCGTAGATGTGAACGCGATGCGTCTCCCAGGCGATGGTCGCCAGCAGGTCGGCGAGCAGGCCATCCGCATCGACCGGTGCCAGCCAGTGTGGCCACAGTGACAGCTCGGCACCCGGCAGCGGCAATCGTTGCCAGCCACCCGACGATGCATCCTCGAACAGACTCACCCGAACATCTCCCTACGATCGCATCCGGCTCATCGGTCAGGTAATCGCCGGATACGCTGGCTCGACATCCAGCGTAGAGGCACACACCGAAGCCAGTTCCAGCAGGCGCAGGTCGGAGCCGCGCGCGCCCACCAGCTGCAAGCCTATCGGCATGCCGTTGGGCAGGTAGCCCATCGGAATGCTCACCGCAGGGCAGCCGGCCAGGCTGGCGAAACTGGTGAGATCGGCCTGTGAGTCCGGCACGGGGCCATCCAGCGGGAACGCACCTTGCGGCGTGGTGGGCAAGACGAGGACGTCGATCTGGGCGAACAGCCTACGCATCTTGAGTGTCGCCGCATCCAGCACGCGATCGGCGGCGGCGTAATCCGCCGCGGTCTTGGCCGCGGCATAGCCCAGCAGGCGGCGAAAATGTTCGGATACGCGATGATCGGTGTCGGCAAGATCGTCGGCGAAGGTGCCCATCATCTCCGCTTCCATCAGCAGCAAACCGGCGCGACGTGTACGCGCAAAATTCCAGTCGGAGAAATCGACTGTCCGGCGCTCGCCCAGCTCCCGCGGCCATTTCGCCAGCGCCGCCTCGAATACTTCGATCACCTCGGGCTGCACGCCGAGCCCGGCCAGATTCGGCAACAGACCCGCGCGCAGGTTGCCCGGCTCCCAATCCGGCGGCGACAGCGCCACGCGGCGTCGACGCGATCGTGCGTCATCGGCGTCATAGCCCGCCAGCACTTGCAGCAGCACGGTGAGGTCGTCGGCGCTGCGCGCGATCAAGCCTACCGTGTCCAGGCGCCGCGCTGCCGGCACCACGCCGCGTGCGGAAATTTCGCCATGCGTCGGTTTGATGGCGTACACGCCGCAATAGCTCGCCGGGATGCGAATCGAGCCCAGGCTATCCGAACCCACGGCCGCCACCGCCAGCCCGGCGGCCACCGCCGCCGCGGCACCTCCCGATGAACCGCCAGCGGTATAGCCGTGGCGATGGGGGTTATGCGTGGGCCCGTAATGCGGGTTGTCGGTAACCGCCCCTAATGCCCCCTCGTCCATATTGGTCTTGCCAACCAGTACCGCGCCGGACGCGCGCAGGCGCGACACCACATGAGCATCCTCCGCGACCGGTTTCAAGCGACCCGCCAGCCCCGCGCGGGTAGGCCAGCCCGCGATGTCGAAATTGTCCTTGAGCGCTATCGGGAGGCCGTCCAGTCTGCCGATCACCCCGTCGCGTCGACGATGCTGGGCGGCCAGGGCCTGTTCCTGCAGCATCGGGGGGCTCAGGCTGACGTAGGCATTGAGCTGGGGATTGATCCGCTCGATGGCCTCCTGATAGACCTCGGCCAGCGCCTGCGGATGCACGCGTTCCGCGGCCAGCCAGTGCAGGAGCTGGCACATGGTGGCCCGACGAAGGTCAAGATCGCTGATCGGGGGCTGCTGACTCATGGTCTCGTCCTTGGCGCTGGCTGCCGTGGATTATCCCCTTCGCTGATGAAGGGTTTGCAAGGATCTGTCCCGCGTCCGTTGCCCGGCACGGCCTGAACCCGGACAATGCCGGATTGTCCGTTCCGTACGCCACGGAACGGTTTTGTGCCGCACTAGCCAGATGGAGCCCGCCATGAGCGACCGCGAAACAATGGAATACGACGTCATTGTCGTGGGCGCGGGCCCCTCCGGCCTCTCGTTCGCCATTCGCCTGAAGCAGCTCAAGCCTGACATCAGCGTGTGCGTGATCGAGAAAGCCTCGACCGTCGGCGCGCAAATCCTCTCCGGCGCGGTGATCGAACCGCAGCCGTTGGATGCACTGCTGCCAGGCTGGCGCGACCATCCGCCGCCGATCTGCGTTCCCGCCGGCGAAGACGAGTTCTGGCTGCTCAGCAAGACCGGCGCGCGCAAGCTGCCGGTGCCGCCGGGCATGAACAACCACGGCAACTTCATCGTGTCCCTGGGCGCGATGTGCGCCTGGATGGCGCCGCAAGCCGAAGCGCTGGGCGTGGATGTGTTCCCCGGTTTCGCCGCCGCCGACAACATCTACAACGACGATGGCTCGGTCGCCGGCGTGCGCATCGGCGATATGGGCGTGGCCAAGGACGGTTCGCACAAGCCCGGCTACACCCAGGGCATCGACATCAAGGCCAAGGTCACCGTGCTCGCCGAAGGTGCGCGCGGCAGCCTGACCAAGCAGCTGATCAAGCGCTTCAAGCTGGACCAGGACCGTGACCCGCAGGGTTACTCGATCGGCATCAAGGAGTTGTGGCAGCTGCCGGCGGGGCGCGGCACGCCCGGCAAGATCGTGCACAGCTTCGGCTGGCCGGCCGACAGCCACACCTACGGCGGCAGTTTCCTGTATCACCTGGACAAGGATCGCGTGGCGCTCGGCTACGTCAGCGGCCTCGACTACACCGACCCCAACTACCAGCCGTGGGAAGCCTTCCAGCAGTGGAAGAACCACCCGTCGGTGAAAGCGCTGCTGGAAGGCGGCACCATTCTTTCGGCCGGCGCACGCGCCATCGTCACCGGCGGCTATCAATCGCTGCCGAAGCTGGAGATGCCCGGCGCCTTGCTGATCGGCGACACCGCCGGCCTGCTCAACGTGCCCAAGATCAAGGGCACGCACCAGGCCATCAAGAGCGGCATGCTCGCTGCCGAGCACCTGGTGGCGAACGATCTCAATCCCGCCGGTTTCGACGCCAAACTGCGCGCTTCCGACGTCATGGCCGAACTCAAGCAGGTGCGCAACATCAAGCCCGCCTTCAAGAAGGGCCTGTGGTTCGGCATGCTCAATGCGGCATGGGAAACCGTGACCCGCGGTGCTTCGCCGTGGACCCTCAAGAACAAGGCCGACTGGTCCTCGCTGCACAAACTGGGCGAATGCGAGGAACCCAAGCGCGACTACGTGCAGCGCGAACTGCCGCCGCGCGATCGCCTGGCCGGCGTGTATTTCGCCGCCACCGAACACGACGAAGACCAGCCCGTCCACCTGCACGTGGCCGACACCTCGGTGTGCGTCACCCAGTGCGCGGCGGAATACGGCAACCCCTGCACCCGCTTCTGTCCCGCCGGCGTCTACGAGATCGTCGACGACGAGGCAGGCAAGCGCCTGCAGATCAACGCCGCCAACTGCGTGCACTGCAAGACCTGCGACATCAAGGACCCGTACGAGATCATCACCTGGGTCACGCCAGAGGGTGGCTCGGGGCCGAATTACCAGAACCTGTGATGTTAGCGGGGATCAGTCGCCGGACTCTTGATCCCCTGCCTTGCGCCATGTGACAGCGGACACGCACGTACCGTTCGAAGCACCACCAAATAGACGTCCATACCTCCGTGGATCGGCCGGCGGAAAGACCCAGACCTCGCGCACGCGTGACCCATGCCGCC
>DASXND010000367.1:0-2637 GCA_036495265.1 Dyella sp. | reverse complement strand
GGCTGCCGGCCTTGGCGTCGCCACGGGCCTGCTGTGGGCGCCTTGCGCGGGACCCATCCTCGGCCTGCTGTTGACCGGCGCGGCGCTCAATGGCGCCAGCGTCCAGACCACCTTGCTGCTACTCACCTATGCCGCCGGCGCGGCGACGTCGCTGGCCCTGGCACTGGTGATCGGCGGTCGTGTATTCGGCTTGATGAAGCGATCGCTCAGTGCGGGCGAATGGGTACGACGCGCCCTCGGCGCCCTGGTGCTGATCGGCGTGGCGGTGATTGCCTTGGGCATGGATACCGGCTTGCTGACGCGCGTGTCACTGGCCAGCACGGGCAGCATCGAGCAGCGGCTGATCGATGCGGTGCGACCCGCGCCGGCGCCTCAGCCGACGGTCAAGGCGGGCGAGCCGCTGCCCGTGGAGGGCCAGATTCCTTCGCTCGCCGGTGCCACGCAATGGCTCAACAGCCCGCCACTGACTGCGCCGTCGCTGCGCGGCAACGTGGTGCTGGTCGATTTTTGGACCTATTCCTGCATCAACTGCATCCGCTCGCTGCCTTACGTGCGCGCCTGGGCCGACAAGTACAAAGACCATGGCCTGGTGGTGATCGGCGTGCACGCGCCTGAATTCGCGTTCGAGAAGGAACCGCAAAACGTCATCAAGGCGGTCAAGGATCTCGGTGTGGATTACCCGGTCGCACTCGACAACGACTACGCCATCTGGAAGGGCTTCAGCAACGAGTACTGGCCGGCGCACTACTTCATCGACACGCAGGGCCAGATTCGCCATCACCACTTCGGCGAAGGCGAATACGAGCAAAGCGAAGACGTGATTCGCCAGCTGCTCACCGAGGCCGGCCAGAAGAACCTGCCAGGCGGGTATGTGCAGCCGGGCGCACAGGGCGCCGAAGCCGCGGGCTCCGGCGATGCGCAGCGCTCGCCGGAAACCTATGTCGGTTACGCCCGCGCTGCGAATTTCGCGGGCGGCCAGGTGGCGCATGACGAGGCGTGGAACTACCACGCGCCGACCACCTTGATGGCCAACCAGTGGGCCTTCGATGGACGCTGGACCGTACGCGACGAAAACGCGCAGCTCGATAAAACGAACGGTCGCATCGTCTATCGCTTCCGCGGCCGCGACCTGCATCTCGTGCTCGGCCCCGCCAGCGATGGCAAACCGGTGCGCTTCCGCGTGCTGATCGACGGCAAGGCACCGGGCAGCGATCACGGCATGGATACCGACGCCGACGGCATCGGCACCATCACCGCGCAGCGTCTGTACCAACTCGTACGCCAGGCCAATGGCAGTGGCGAGCGCACGTTTGAAATCACCTTCCTCGACCCGGGCGTACAGGCCTATGCCTTTACCTTCGGTTGATTCTTTCTGTTGACGTATTGGAGGCAGTCATGTCCCGCATTCGGGATAGTGTGAAGCTGGAGCGTCGGCGCTTTCTGCGTACAGCGCTCACGGGAGGCGCCATCCTGGCGATCGGTGGTCCACTGCTGCCGCGCCTGCTCGGAAACGGCGCGGCCACGGGTGCCGCCATGGCGGCAACGCCGGCAGCGCAAGGCAAGGACATGCTGCTCGAATGTTTCGCCGATGACGGCCACCATCTCGGGCCCTGCCATGTGCGCAAGCTGGTGCTTACCGATGCGCAATGGCACGAGCGGCTATCGGACGATGCGTACTATGTGATGCGCCGCGAAGGTACGGAGCGCGCTTTCAGTGGAGCGCACGAAAAGCCCCGGGCGCCTGGCTTTTACCGCTGTCCGGCATGCGATACGGCGTTGTTCGATGCCGCCACGCAGTTCGACTCGGGCACCGGCTGGCCCAGCTTCTGGCAGCCGATCGCCAAAGCCAATGTCATCGAAATACACGACAACAGCTTCGGCTGGGAACGCACCGCCGTCAGTTGCGCCGGCTGCGACAGTCATCTGGGTCATGTGTTCGATGATGGTCCGCGGCCGACGGGTTTGCGCTATTGCATGAATTCGGTTGCACTGCGATTCATCCCACGCGGCAGCGCCTGACGCCTCTCGCCTTTGCCATGTAGGAGCGCACCCTGTGCGCGACCATCCGACAGGACTATCGGTTTGCCCAGCGCCAGCTGCCCGCAGGGCGAGGGCCAAGGATGGCCCGAGTGAAAAACCAACGAAGCCCTGACGCCGTGATCGCGCACAGGGTGCGCTCCTACAACAGATTCTGGCGGTACGGCGCCAGCACTGTCGGGTCGTCGAACAGGCCGCAGGGCAACAGATAACGCGGATCGCGCCCTGCGGCCAGCAGCTCGCGGATGCGCGTGGCCGAAATCTCCAGCGGCGTCACCGCAAGCTCGATGAGCTTGCCGGCTGGCAGTGAACGCAACACGGCAGCGTCGGCAACGAGACGCGCGGCCACTTCTGCCGCCAGCTCTTCGGGCACCGCCGCTTCCACGCCAGGACGACTAAGCACGCCGATATGCGCGACATCGAACAGCTCACGCCAACGATGCCACGTCGGCAAACCCGTGAACGCATCGGCGCCCATCAGCAATACCAGCGGACGATCGCCTTGTTCCGCACGCAATTCCATCAGCGTGTCGATGGTGTAGGACGGGCCGCTGCGTTCCAGCTCGCGCGTGTCCAGCGTAAGGCGCGACTGCTCCTGCA
>DASXND010000366.1:0-3404 GCA_036495265.1 Dyella sp. | reverse complement strand
GCTCACGGGGATCACCTGGCCCGACTCGGTGTAATCGCCGAAGCCGGTGGAGTCGGGCATGCGGATGAATTCGTACTTCACCAGCGGTTGATCGATCTCCAGCGGTTCGGGTACCACCGCGCGCAACGCGTCCAGATCGGTACGATAGGTGACGACGAGGAATTCGCGGTTGACGAATCGATACGGACCCGGTGGAAAAGCCGGGCTGGTCAGCGGCATGGCGAAAGCATTGGCTATGACGTCGGCAATCTTCACTGGCAATCCTCTATTAGGGGCGAGGTGAGGGCGGGGAGGCCGAGCCGCATGCATGCCCGATCGGTCCGCGAGCGGGGGACACGCAACGAAGATGCGCCGCGGCAGGCCGTTTCCGGCACCGCGACAACCATGCCGGCAAGCAAGCCCGCCGGTGCGTCCCTTCGTTCGGGCGTCCTCGCTACGCGTTTCTGGCGCTCGTTGCTGGCTGCATGCGGTGCGCGGTGCGCTACTGCATATACCAGCCGTGGCTGACCACGATGGATTGCCCGGTCAACGCGGCCGACGGGAACGTAGCGAGATACAGCGCCGTCTGCGCGATATCCTCGACCGTGGTGAACACGCCATCCACAGTGTCCTTGAGCATCACGTTCTTGATCACGTCGGCCTCACTGATACCCAGCTCCTTGGCCTGCTCGGGAATCTGCTTTTCCACCAGCGGCGTGCGCACGAAGCCGGGGCAGATCACGTGCGAACGCACATTGTGCGCCGCGCCTTCTTTCGCCAGCGTGCGCGCCAGACCCAGCAAGCCATGCTTGGCGGTGACATAAGCGGACTTCAGCTTGGACGCTTCGTGCGAATGCACCGAGCCCATATAGATCACGATGCCGCCGCGGTCGTCCTTGTACATGTGCTGGAGCGCGGCCTTGGTGGTAAGAAAACCGCCATCGAGATGGATGGCCAGCATCTTCTTCCAGTCGGCGAAGGCGAACTGCTCGATCGGATTGATGATCTGCACGCCGGCGTTGGAAATGAGAATGTCCAAATGACCAAACGCGGCGACCACCTTGTCGGTGCCGGCGTTGACAGCGGCCTCGTCGGTCACGTCCATCGCGATACCGATGGCCTTGCCGCCGGCTGCCTTGATTTCGTCTGCCGTGGCGTCTGCCGCCTGCTGATTGATATCGGCGATGGCGACCGCCGCACCGTTCTTCGCATACAACTCGGCGATTGCCTTGCCGAGGCCACTGGCCGCGCCAGTGATAAGTGCCACCTTGCCGTCGAGACTTGCCATAACCACTCCTGCATTGATGGGGAACGGGGAAGCTTGAACAGTTGCTGGTTGTGCAACCAGCCCTTGTCTAGCGACTCGGGCTGGCACACGTCACAGGGCGGTGGCTTGAACGTTTAGCGCACGCCCTCGGACAGATAGGTATAGCCGGTCAAACCTTCGTTGAGCGTGACGAAGAGCTGCTCGGCCGCATCGCCCTGGACGCCCGCGGCAGCGATGCGCTCGCGATAGCTGCGACGCAGGACTTCCAGGTCGTAGCCGACGTAATCGAGCATGAGATCGGTGGTATCGCCACGACGCTTGTGCGCAAACACGTACGAGTCGCCGTCCACTCTCACGTTCACCGCATCGGTATCGCCGAACAGGTTGTGGATGTCGCCCAACGTCTCCTGGTAGGCACCGACCATGAAGATGCCGAGGCGATAGCTCTCGTCCTCGTTCAACGCATGCAGCGGCAGGCTCACGTCGACACCGTCGGCATCGACGTAGTGATCGATGCGGCCATCGGAGTCGCAGGTGAGATCGACGATGACGCCGCGGCGGGTGGGCTCTTCATCCAGGCGCGCAATCGGTGCGATCGGGAAGATCTGCTCGATCGCCCAGATGTCCGGCACCGACTCGAACACCGAGAAATTGACGAAGTACTTGTCGACCAGCTTCTCGTCCAGCTCGTCCAGCGCCTGACGATGCGAACGCTCGGCGGGCAACAGGCGCAGACGCACAGCATTGGCAATGGCGTAGTACATATCGTCCAGCCGTGCGCGGTCGTCCAGCGTGAGCTGACCCAGCGCATACAAGGTCTGGCCTTCGACGAGGTGATGCTGCGCCTCATGGAACAACTCAAGCGCGGGACGCGCGTCGAGTTCCGCCCAGGTCTCGCGCAGGCGACGCAACACGGCGGGTTCGGCTTCGTGTGGTGCCGGAATATTGCCGGCGGGGACCGGCTCCACCTCGGTCACGTTCACCACCATCACGGCGTGGTGCGCGGTCATCGCGCGACCGGCCTCGGTGATGATGTGCGGCGCCGGCAGGTTTTCTTCGGCGACCGCTTCGGCCAGCGACTGCACGATGGTCGCCGCGTATTGTTCGATCGAATAGTTGATGGAGTTGTGGCTGCGCGAACGCGAGCCTTCGTAGTCCACGCCGAGGCCGCCGCCGACGTCGACGATCTCCAGCGGCACGCCCATGCGCTTGAGCTCCACGAAGTAGCGCGTGGCCTCGCGCATGCCCGAGGCGATGTCGCGCACGTTGGAAATCTGCGAACCCATGTGGAAATGCTGCAGCTTCAAGGTGTGCTTGAGGCCGGCCTGGTCGAGGCGCTCCACCAGGGTCAGCACCTGGCTGGGCGAGAGGCCGAACTTGCCCTTGTCGCCGCCGGTGTTTTGCCATTTGCCGGCGCCGATCGAGGCGAGGCGCACGCGCACGCCGAGCAGCGGCTCGACATTCAGCGCCTTCGCTTCGCTGAATACATGATCCAGCTCGGACAGCTTCTCGATCACGATGTGCACGCGCAGGCCGAGCTTGAGGCCGATCAGCGCCAGCCGCACGTATTCGCGATCCTTGTAGCCGTTGCAGATCACGATGCTGCCGGGGCGGGCCATGGCCAGCACGGCCATCAGCTCGGGCTTGGAGCCCGCTTCGAGGCCGAAGCCATGCTCGCCGGCCGCCACCAGCTCGCCGGCCACGCCGCGTTGCTGGTTCACCTTGATCGGATAGACGGCCGTGTAGCCGCCCGCGTAGCTCCACTCGCCGATGGCCTTGGCGAACGCATCCTGCAGCCGCTTCAGGCGGTCGGCCAGGATGTCCGGGAAGCGCACAAGCAGCGGCAGGCGCAAGCCTTCGGCGCGGGCGCGGTCCACGATGGCCGGCAGCGATAGCGCCGGGCCTTGGGCGCCTCTCGGGCGCATGACGATATGACCTGCTGCATCCACGTCCACGTAGCCGTCGCCCCAATGCGGGACGGCGTAGGTGTGGCGGGCAGCATCAATGTTCCAGTGCTTCGACATGGAGGGCTCCTTGTACAACGGGCGTGTGACACCCTGAACATGTCGTCGCAGCGGCGAGCCTTGACGCGCTTGCTCGGTAAGAGCACGAAGTCAGCCGGCCGGAAGCCTCGCACGCCGCGGGGCCGGGTTGACTT
>DASXND010000365.1:0-5632 GCA_036495265.1 Dyella sp. | reverse complement strand
TTCTGGCTGGTCTTCATCGGCTTCAACCTGACCTTCTTCATGATGCACCTCACCGGCCTGCTGGGCATGCCGCGGCGCGTCTTCACCTATAGCGGCGACGAAGGCTGGAACTGGCTGAACCTGCTGTCCTCCGTGGGCAGTTTCGTGATGACCATCGGCTTCGGCATGGTGGTGATCGACATGATCGTGCAGTTGCGTTTCGGGCGTCGCGTTCGACGCAACCCGTGGCATGCGACGACCTTGGAATGGGCCATGCCGATTCCGCCGGTAGCTTACGCCTTTGCATCGATTCCCCGGGTCGGCGCTGGCACCGAGCACGTCGACCCCGGCAAGCTCGCGCTGTCGCTGGCTCGCGGCGAAGGCTATCTCGGCTTCGCGCGCAATGGCTGGCAGGAGGCGCTCGGCGTGCACGTCACCTCAGGTGAGCCGGAACAGGTGATCGTGCTGCCGCAACCTACCTACCTGCCGCTGATCACCGCGCTGGCCACTGGCGCCGCGGTGCTGGCCATGTTGTTCAAGTTCTACCTGCTGACACTCGCCATTGCGCTGGTGGTCATGGGGCTGTTCGTGTTCGCGGGGCAGCGCGCCGGCCTTGCGCGCGACTACGGCCCGTTACCCATCGGCCACGGCGTCAGCGTGCCGCCGCATACCGAAGCGGCCAGTCCACCGGCATGGCTAGCGTTGATCTGCACGCTGATCGCCGACGGTACGCTGTTCACCTCACTCGTGTTCGGCACCTTCTATCTCTGGATCGCCGCGCCGAACTGGCCGGCAAGCTTGGCACCCCAGGCCAATCGCATGCTGGCGCTCGTGGTCATCGTGGCGCTCGTCGTTGCGGCGGCCGCGGCTCGCGGCTCGCTGCGCTCGGCGGCCGCTGGCGGCAAGGCGCAGGGATGGATCGCCATGGCAGCTACTGCGGTGCTTGCTGCCATGGCAGCCGCTGCGGGGCTGATCGGCAGCGTCACCCCGCATCCGCAGCAACATGCACTCGGGGCCACCGCCGCCGCGTTGATTGCCTATGTGTTCGTGCACGCCGGCATCGGCCTGCTGTTCCTGATCAGCAATCTGCTGCGCATCAATGCCGGCTTTATTGCGCCAAGACGTTTGACCGACCTGCGTTTGACGCGCCTGTGGCTCGACTACACGACGATAACCGGCGTGATCGCGCTGGGTCTCCTGCTCTCGCTGCCGGCCCTGGTGGCCATGCTGGGGGGGCGGCCATGAGCGAGCGTCAGCTTCCTCCCCGGCGGCTGTGGTGGCTTACGGCAGGCTTCATCGTCTGGTGCAGCGCGCTGGTCGTGCTCTACGCGCTGCACGCCATCGGATGTGCATTCGGCTGGTCGGCCGGCCCGTTGCGCTGGAGCCTCGCCATCGTGCTACTCGTGCATCTGGTCGTCATTGCGTGGATGTGGCGCCATCTGGCAACGGCCACGCCCGACCCCGAACTCGGCCAGGGCGCGGTATTCCTGCAGACGATCGTGGTCTGGACCCTGATCGCGGCCCTGGTTGCCACCGTGATTACGTTCGCGCCTTCACTGGTGCTCAAGACCTGCATCTGATCAATTCGCCACCGCGGCCGAGGGGATGACATCGATGCAGCTACGCGATCTCTTGCACAAGGCCATCTGGTCGGCGATCTACCTGTTGTTTATCCTCGCCCCGCTGTTTGCCTTGCTCACCCGTGCATTACCGCCCAGCCGGGGTTTCGGCACGGAGTTCTCGATTGCGCTCGGCTACTCGGGCCTGGCGATCATGGGCTTGCAGTTCGGTCTCACCGCGCGCTTTCGGTACGTGACCGAGCCTTGGGGCGAAGACGTCATCTACCACTTTCACCGTCGCGTCTCGCTTATCGCCGTCAGCCTGGTGGTAGCGCATCCCATCATTCTGCTTGCGGTGCGCTCAGAGGCGATGGTCCTGCCCGAGTCCATCGGGCAGCTGCCCTTGGGTGCGATCTTTGCGGGACTGTCGATCGGCTCGCTGATCCTGCTGGTGGTGATGGCGCTGTGGCGCACGCGGCTCAAGATCAGCTACGAAACCTGGCACGCCACCCACATCGCGCTCGCGCTGACCGCCGTTGCCGCGGGCATGGCGCACATGCTGGCCTGGGGCTACTACCAGGTCGATCCCTGGAAACGCAGCCTGTGGATCGGCCTGGCCATTTTCTGGATCGCACTGCTGCTCTACGTGCGCATCATCAAACCCCTGTTCATGCTGCGGCGGCCGTACCGCATCGCCGAAGTGCGGCAGGAACGCGGGGACACCACCACCCTGGTCATGCGGCCCGATGGCCATGCCGGCTTTCGTTTCCGCCCCGGCCAGTTTGGCTGGCTGACGCTGTGGGGCAGCCCGTTCAAGATCACCGGCCACCCGTTCTCGTTTTCGTCGAGCGCCGAGGCCACCGACGGGCGCGTCGAGATGTCGATCCGCAAACTGGGCGACTTCACCAATGTCGTGCCCACTGCCGCCGTCGGGCAACGCGTCTATCTTGACGGGCCGTATGGCGCCTTCACCATCGGCAATCCAGCGGACATGCATGTGCTGATCGCAGGCGGCATCGGCATCACGCCGATGATGAGCATGATCCGCACCCTGGCCGATCGCGGCGACAAACGCCCGCTGATCCTGCTGTACGGCAGCAAGGACTGGGAATCGATCAGCTTCCGCGAAGAACTGGAAACGATGCAGTCCCGCCTCGAGCTGACCGTGGTCCACGTACTTTCGCAGCCACCGGAAGGCTGGACCGGCGAAAGCGGCTACATCAATGCCGATCTGTTCAAGCGCCACTTGCCACCGGGCTACGCCGATCACGAGTATTTTATCTGCGGACCGAACGTGATGATGGACGCCATCGAAAAGGCCCTGGGCGAGATGAAAGTACCGCTCGCCAAATACCACTCGGAGCGCTACAGCTTCGTCTAGGAGGTTCCCATGCGCCGCTTGTTTGCCGATCGCCTGGTCGTCGCCACCGGCGTCATCGTCGTGCTGCTCGCCTTCGTGTTCGCCTTCGTGCGCGTAAACGCCTAGGCGCTGGCCACGATCAACCGGTTGCTCTCACTTCGTGACGTGAGCGTGCACCTCCAGCCACGGCGCCAACGACACCTGCCAGATGTTGTACTTGCCGTTATCCCAATCCGCCCGCGTCGCACCCGGCGGTAAATCGCTAAGCCGATCGCTGGCGAAATACAGCGTGCGATGATCGGGACTCAGTCGTGCCTCGGCATCGGAGCCGGCGCTGTTCACTACATCGCCCAGATGTATCGGCGTGCCCCATTGCCCCTTATCGCGAAACACGATGAACAGATCTATCTGTCGTGCCGGCGCGCGACTGGAACCAAACACCACAAACGACTCATCCGGCGCCACGGCCGGATCGACATCGGTCGTGCTGCCATCGCTGAAAGGCAGCGGCTGCGGCTCCTGGTAAGCGTCATGCACATACGCGGCACGATAGAGCCGGAAGTGCCTCGGATCGTCCGCCGGATGCATGAAATACAAGCTGCCGTCGGCCGCGACGCTGGGTGCAAAAGTGGAGTCGCTGCGATTGACCATGTCGGGTAACCGTACCGGCATGCTCCAGCCATCAGCCTGGCGCGTCACCATCCAAAGATTCCCGCCGGCGCCGGGGAAACTGCGTCCCATGAAGAAACCATCCAGCGGCTTGCCACCCGCCAACTTCGGCCGATTGGAGATAAACACCAAACTACGCCCATCCGGCGACATGCTCGGCTCCATATCGCTCCACTGCCCGGAGAACGTTGCCGTCAATGGTTGCGACCAGCGCCCCTGTTCGAGATGACTAACCAGAATGCTTGAGTGCGGTCCATCGCTGCGCGAGAAGTAGACCGTGGTGCCATCGGGCGTGAAGGCCGGCGCACTGTCGTGCAAAGGGCCAGAAATCACTCCGGGCGCAAATACGGTGGGTGCTGGATCGGCGGCCCAGGCCGATGTACCACTAAGGACAAGCAAACCAACCAACAGGTTGCAGAGCATACGGCGTCCTTGGCTAACCGGAGAGGGAAAGCAACACCACCGAGCGAGCGCTCATGCCACTCGGTCACGGCGAAGCATACCGGCTGGATTCATGGAGAAAAGCTGACCCTGTCGATGGTCATGGAAACACTTGATTAAGACGCACAAGCGGACAGCCCTCGCTCTTCACCATTCGAAGACGACGACACCTCGATCTTTCACCCTGGAATCGCTGGATTCGACGTCCCTGCCGGCGCCATGCCTACGTAACCCTGGCAACTCAGCCCGCTTCAACGGAGGTATCCCCATGAAATACCGCCTGCTCTTACTTCCGCTCGCACTTGCCGCCTGTTCGCCATCACCCCAGTCGACGGCCCCTGCTTCCTCGACCACCACCGCCAGCGCGGCTACGGCCGCTGCGGCGCCACCCGTCGCAAATACATCAGCGCCAACCGACAGCAACCTGCTCGGCCAGTATCACTGGCAACTCAACGACGCCACTGACAGCGCGGGCAAGCGCATCGACGCGCTGTTCGTTCGTGCCGACAAGCCGGTGCAACTGGATTTCAACGACAACCGGGTCAATGTCATCAATAGCTGCAACGTCTTGGGTGGCGGCTTCAGGGTCGAAAATGGGCGACTGCAGGTTGGTCCGATGATGCAGAGCAGGATGGCCTGCGCCGACCCCGGCCTGTCCGCGCTCGACGGTGCCATCAGCCAGCGCCTCCAAGGCGCCCCGAAACTGAGCCTGCAAGCCGACAGTAGTGCCCCACGCTTGCAGTTGATCACCGACGGCGGCGACACCTTGAGCTTCACGGGTGTGCCCACGGCAGAGACGCGTTTTGGCGGTCCAGGCGAGACGGCCTTCCTTGAAGTAGCCGCGCAAACCGTGCCGTGTAACCACCCCGTGTTGGCTAACCACCCAGTACTCGGCAACCAGCAATGCCTGCAAGTGCGTGACCGCTTCTTCGACGAGCACGGCCTGCCAAGCGGCACGCCTGGCGCATGGCACCCGCTGAATCAGGACATCGAGGGCTATACCCACGAACCGGGCATCCGCAATGTAGTGCGCGTAAAGCGCTACGCCATCAAGAATCCGCCGGCTGATACGCCGTCGAACGCTTACGTGCTGGATCTCGTAGTGGAGTCGGAGAAGATTAAGCAGTGAGTGGGCTGCGCTGCGTGTCGCGGCACGCCGGACGGAAATGAAGCGAGGGCAGGGCCCCTACCCCCTTCCTTGCCACCACATCATGCTCGCCTAGATCGACACCTGCCTGCCTATATCCACCACCTGGCTGGGCGGCACTTGCAGGTAGTCGGTAAGGCGCGTGCTATTGCGCAGCAGCACGCCGAACAAGGACACCATCCAGTGCGGCAGACCACGGCCATCCACTCGCGGCACGATTTTTTCCATGCCGGTGAAATAGGTGAGTTCGTGCGTATCGATGGGGCAGCCTCCGGTCGCGATCTGCGACATCAGGGAAGGCAGGTCGGGCTTTTGCATGAAGCCGTAGCTCGCCGTGATCGACCAGAAATTGGGTGCCAATTCCGCCATCACGAGGCGGCTCTTCGCTGCGATGTAAGGCGTCGACGCGACATCCAACGTGACGGCAAGCACGCGCTCGTGCAGGGCGTGGCTATGCTTGACGTACCAGATCATCAC
>DASXND010000364.1:0-10996 GCA_036495265.1 Dyella sp. | reverse complement strand
GCGGAAGGACTGGTCGCGACGGCCATGCCCTTGGTTTCCGCCAGTTTCTGAAGGGCCACATTTGCCTTGGAGTGGTCGGCAACCATGGTCTGTCCGAATGATTTGACGGCCGCAGCCTGCCCTTGCGTCATTGCCACGTTGCCCGACGCGACCTCCGCCAGGCCGGCGGCACTCGCTTCACTCACGAACGTGCTGTCCGCAGCAGACACATTCGCAGCCTTGCCTGATGGCGCGCTTTGCGCGTGGAGCGAACCAAACGCCATCGCTGCCGCCAGACAACCCGAAATGATAAGAGTCGTTTTCATAGCTATCCCTCCCAGGCGCTGACTGGAAAATAGGCCGATATTCGTTCAATGGACGTGGAAAACGCATCAGGGTGCGCTATTTTTCCTGCGCCGCTTCATCGTCGGCAGGCAAGCTCAAGCGCAGGTATCAAGCCGCCAGAGCATCGATGACCGTTCGTGCAAAGGCAGGGATATCGTCCGGTTTGCGACTGGTGATCAACTGGCCATCCTGCACCACCTCACGGTCCTCCCAGTACGCCCCGGCATTTTCCAGGTCCTTGCGCAACGACGGCCACGAGGTGACTTTTCGTCCTTTCACCAAACCGGCGTCAATAAGCGTCCACGGTCCATGACAAATGGCGGCCAGCGGCTTACCCGATTTTGCAAATGCCTTGATCAGCGCGATGGCGGCCGGTTCCAGGCGAAGCCGGTCGGGATTCATCACGCCGCCGGGCAATACCAGGGCGTCATAGTTGCCAGCCTTCGCCCGATCCAGGGCGATATCGACAAAGACCGTTTCGCCCCAGTCCTTGTTGTGCCAGGCCCTGATCTCGGTTGCGCCACCGGGTGCGACTACGCTGACTTCAGCACCGGCGGCCTCCAGCAAGCGCCTGGGTTCAAGCAGTTCGGATTGCTCGAAGCCATCGGTGGCGAGCATCGCAATCTTACGGCCCTTGAGTGATGTGCCCATCTCATTCTCCTGCGTGAATGAGCAATCATGGTGGTCCGTTCAACATGGAAAATCCGTCGCCACGATGTCGTCATGTCGTGACGTGGGGGCAGCCATGACGCGAGCGCTCGGACATCCTGAGGCAGTCAGGCGAGAAGATGCGACAGTGCACCCAGCAGCGTGTTTCTGTCGTACGGCTTGGGTACAAAGGTCACGGACTCCGGGTAGTCCCCGTAGCGATTGGGAAGATCACCAGACGTCAAGATCACTGGCATATGCAGCCCCGCCTGACGGAGCCGGAGAACCAACTGGATACCGTCAATGCCCCCTTTGGTGTGGATGTCGCTTATCACGGCGATGATATGACGCTCACGGGCGAGCAAGAGCAGAGCCTCGGTGCCATTGATTGCAGTAATGACGCGATAGCCGTCTTCTTCAAGTATCAGCCGAGTCGTCTCCTGTGCTTCCAGATCGTCCTCGACCAGCAAGATGGTCCTGCTATCAGACCCCATAAATCGCCCCCCGCATGTCTGCGTGGCCGAATGATTTGCCACGGCTTCACCTTACACGGCTAGCATCGTAAAAAAGCGTCTTTGCGACGCCAGTGCGGCGAGAAGGCCCCGATGCGGCGCCTCGGCAGAGATTAGTCGCGTGGCGGGGGCGGTTCGCAAAGCGGCAGGTGCATATCCACCCGGGTGCCTACACCGAGCTTGGAATCCAGATGCACCATGCCTTGCGATTGCTGCACAAAACCGTGGATCATGGACAATCCCAGGCCGGTGCCCTGCCCCAGCGGTTTGGTCGTAAAAAACGGGTCGAATACCCGCGCAATCATCTCGTTGGGTATGCCCACGCCGTTGTCGGCGACGCTCACACTCGCAAACTGCTGCCCGTTTGGCCCAGGCGGCCCGGGCTGTGTGGTAATGCGAAGGTATCCGCCATTGGGCATGGCGTCCCGCCCGTTAATGGCCAGGTTGAGAAGCGCCGTCTCAAGTTGATTGGCATCACAAAACACGTAGAGCACGGACGGATTGAGCTCGATGTCAACGGTCACGCGCGCCCCAACCGTTCGTTCGAGCATTTCGGTCATGGATGACACGAGCTGATTCAGATTAAGGCAGGTCGGCATCAACGGTTGGCGACGGGCAAACGCCAGCAGGCGCCGTGTCAGGTGCATGGCGCGCTCCACCGAACGCGTGGCGCCGTCCAGGTAGTGCTGCGCCTGCGCATTGTCACCCTTGGCGAGACGCAGGGAGGCCACTTCGAGCCCTCCGGTAATGGCCTGCAAGATGTTGTTGAAGTCGTGTGCCACGCCTCCGGTCAATTGCCCCAGTGCATCGAGTTTCTGGGATTGCACGAGCAGTTCGCGCGTAGCCTCAAGCTCCTGTTCGGCAGCACGCTGCTCGCTCATATCCCGGATGATATGTGCATAGCCGCGCAATATATGATCCTCGTCTTTCAGCGCGCGCAACGATATGTGCGCGAGAAATCGAGTCCCATCCTTGCGAAAATTCCAATACTCCGCCTCGCAGCTGTCACGTTCCAGGGCTTCCTTTAGCAGTCGCCCCATAACGCCCGACAGTCGATCCTCTTCGGAAAAAAGCGTGGCGATCGGCATGCCCAGCATGTCGACGCTGTCGTAACCGCTGATGCTGCGCGCGCCTGCATTCCAGTGGCGCACACTACCGCGTTCGTCCAGCATGCAGATAGCGTAGTCAGGCACACCTTGGACAAATAGCCGAAAACGCCGTTCGCTCTCCTCCAGCCTCGCGACGGCCTCCCAATGTTCCGTGATGTCGCGCGTTACCTTGGCAAAACCTATGAGTTCGCCATCGCTATCGCGAATGGCATCAATGGCCACCAGTGCTCGGAACCGACTGCCATCGCGGCGAACGCGCCAAGCCTCTCCGTTGAATCGCCCCTTCTCCCTGGCAATCGCCAACGCCTTGCCGGGCATGCCGTTGGCCCGATCTTCCGGGGTATAGAACATGGAGAAATTCTTGCCTAGCGCCTCTGCGGCACTATAGCCCTTGATCTGTTGCGCCCCGCTGTTCCAGCTGGTGATGTAGCCGTCCGGGTCCAGCATATAGATCGCATAGTCCACCACCGACTGCACGAGCAACTGAAACCGCTCCTCCGTCGCTGAGGGCCTTTGAAATTCTCCCGTAGAAAACTCTTCCCGGTGACTCACAAATCCGCCTTGACTATGCCGCACAGGGGTTCTTTCGCCCCACATGAGTATTACCTGTCGTCGGTTCTATCGCATGCCTCAGCTACGACGGAAAGCAGGGTCTTTCGCCCATAGGGCTTGGCAAGAAAACGCATATCTGGATCAAGTGGCGTGTCTGACCAACCAAGATCACCCGACACAACGACCATGGCCGCGTGGCTGCCACGTGCCTTCAAGACCCGAGCAAGCTCAATGCCGTTCAGGCCTTCGCGCAGGTTGACATCGGTGAAGACGACATCGATGTCGGGCCGCTCTTCTGCCGCCCGCAGCGCCTGCTCAATACCCTGGGCAGGCAGCACTTCGTATCCTGCGTCTTCCAGCAGCAAGCTGGTCACTTCCATAACAGTCGTGTCGTCCTCGACGATCAATACAACGCTCACTGGACTCTCGGATCGGCCATCACGCTATTAGTGCAACGCACAACGGGTATGGAAATTGTGACGGCGCCGTGGAGATGGAGTCGGAGGCGTGCCTACCGTTCATGATCTATGAGCACCTGATACAGACACAACAACGCACGGAGGTTTGGACTGATCGCGCATGAAAACTGAACCCATACACCTTACATAAACGCCATTGACACATCCCGAATACACTCTTGCGCAGATCTTCGTGGGTGTACCTCGGGAGATGCTAAGTGGTTCGCCGGTCATCGTCAGCCCTCGATTCAAACCGAAAGCCATCTTCATGAGTAGGCCTGCGGATCGTGCGCACGCCCTGGACGGCGAGGCATCCATCCACGTCCTCCGCGCGGATGGGGCCGAAGCAGAAGGTTTCCCGAACCCAGCCGCACCGGCCGCCCTTGAGCAGGGCCCGAGACCGTCGGGCTCGCTTTCGACGGACTGCGCGGTGTTTGCACTGGATCGCAGAGGGCGCATTACGGCCTGCAATATAGAAGGCGAGCTGTTCAGCACACACCGCCCGGACGAACTGCTGGGCCGACACGTGCTGTCGCTGTTTGTCCGTGACCGGGCAAACCGCTGTCTGTTGAGAGAAGCCCTGAAGACGGTGATGGCACGCCGCCGCGTACAGGGGGAAGCGAACATGCTGCGCCGGGGCAGCGAAGCTTTCGTCGCGCATGTTTCCGTCGACTCCATGGTCGGTGAAGACGGGGTCGTGATCGGTTTCGTACTGATCGCCTGCGACAAAAGCCAGCGACGCCAGGCCGAAGAGCGATTACGCGAAAGCGAGCGGCGCTTTCGCTTGTTTGCCAGCGGTGTGGCCGACGCTGCCATCTGCCTGATCGATCCGGATGGTCTGATTATCGATTGGAATAGTGGCGCGCAGCGGATGACCGGTTTTCAATCCCGGGACGTTTGCGGCCAATCCTGCCAGCTGCTCTTCGATCAGGGTAATCGCGCGCGCGGCATGTTGCCTCGACTCCTGGCTCGTTCGGCCGAGGCCGGGCGCATTGAAGTGGAATGCATGATGATGCGCTCTGACGGCCGGGACTTTCCCGCCGAGCTGGTCGTCGACGCCGTCCATCATTGCGATGGATCCCTGCTCGGCTTCGCCCTGGTCCTGCGTGACATCTCCAGCCGCCGAACGCTGGAGCAGCGCCTGCGCGAAGCGCACGAAAAAATCCACCACGGTCAAAAGATCGAAGCCGTAGGCCAACTCGCTGGCGGCATTGCCCATGACTTCAACAATAGCCTGCAGGGCATTGTGAGCTCCCTGGAAATGGCCTCGTTTCATATGGAACGCGGCGCGGCGGACCGGGCCCAGCCTTGCGTGGAAACGGCCCTCGATGCAGCCGTACGCGCCGGTGGACTTACCCAGCGCCTGCTCGGGCTGGTGCGACGGCAGGCCCCGGCGAGCCATGGTGCCTCGGTCAGCCAGGTTCTGTCATCGCTGCGCGAACTGCTTCCACGCGTGCTAGGCGACGGCATCCAACTCGAGGTGGCGGTGGCTCAAGACGTGCCGCCCGTACCCTGTGACGGCGGTCAACTCGAAGCCGCCCTGCTCAATTTGGCGATTAACGCCCGCGATGCCATGTCCGGACGTGGAGTACTCAGGATTTCAAGCGTGCTTTGTACGCGTGAAGCACTGGTCGAACGTGCCGTGACGGTGGGGCGAAAGGTTGACGCCTATGCTGAAATCGCCGTATCCGACGACGGCCCGGGCATGAGCGAACATGTGCGCCTGCATGCACTGGAGCCCTTCTTTACGACCAAACCGAAGGGGCACGGTACCGGTCTTGGACTGGCCATGGTGCATGACCTCGTAACCCAGTACGGAGGCGCGATCGATATCCAGAGCGAACTCGGCCACGGGACCGCCGTACGCCTGTTCCTTCCATGCGGCGTCGCGACGGCGGAGGACGATCGCGATGGCCATGTGGTTCCCGTACCAGACCTTGCCGGTATCCGCATGCTGGTCGTGGAGAACGACGACATCATTCGACGGACGATCGCCGCGCGACTGCGCCAGCTCGACTGTCAGGTCTACGAGTCGCCCTCGGGCCACGATGCCTTGCTGACGCTCTCGACCTGTCATGCACTGGATCTGCTGCTATCGGATATCGATCTGCCCGGCTTGGACGGTTACGAGTTATGCCGTGAGGCACGGCTGATATTTCCCTCGCTCCCCGTCATCTTGATGACCGGATATGCAGATGCGGAATTACTTGCCCGCCAAAGTCTGGACAATGCCGCGGAAACCCTGTTGAAGCCGTTCGATATGGGGGCCCTGCTCGCCAAGATCCACGTGCTGCTTGGTACAGCGCATTAGGCCCGCAGGTTTTGCCGCGCGCGTGCGTGCACCCGGACACCCGGCCCGTGCCGCACGTCGATTTTTCCCATGACTGCAAACGTCGGATCGGCGCACCCGGCTTCGGCTTCTGCGGGACGAGGCCTGATCTACACCAGCGACAGCCTGCCAGGCATTCGTCGACACCGACGCGGCAAGGGCTTTGTGTATCGCGACGCCAAGGGTAAGCCGGTGCGGCAGGAAAAGACGCTTGCGCGAATTCGCTCGCTGGCCATACCGCCGGCCTATAACGACGTGTGGATCTGCGCGGATGCGCGAGGCCATCTCCAAGCCACCGGACGCGATGCCAAGGGGCGAAAGCAGTATCGCTATCATCCGCGCTGGCGTCAGTTGCGCGATAGAGGGAAATTCTCCCATATCACCGAGTTCGGCTCCGCCTTGCCTAGACTTCGACGGCGCGCGCGAAGAGACCTGACGCTTCCGGGCATGCCCCAGGACAAAGTCCTCGCCCTGCTGGTTCGTCTGCTGGATGAGACGCTGATCCGCATCGGCAATGAAGCTTATGCCTCAGAAAACGGCAGCTACGGCTTGACCACCTTGCGCAACAGACACATCCGATTCGAACCTGGGCGGCTGTACTTTTCGTTTCGGGCGAAGAGCGGCAAGCCAAGCCGAATCGCCCTGGACAACCAACGGTTGACCCGACTGGTGCGCCGCCTGCACCAACTTCCAGGACAGCGCTTGTTCCAGTATGTCGATGAACTTGGCGCCCATCGCCCTATCGACTCGGACATGGTCAACCAATACATACACGAAGCAAGCGGTGGCGACTTTACCGCCAAGGATTTCAGGACATGGAAGGGCACCACCGCCGCGCTCGCCCTGCTGGCGTGCACTCGCCGCTCCAAGACCGCCGACGACCACGCCGTGCGTGCCCAGATCGCCGATGTCGTCCAGAAAGTTTCAGCCTTACTCAGGAATACGCCGGCGGTCTGCCGAGCTTCCTATATTCATCCCGCCGCATTTACCGGGTGGCTGGATGGCAGTTTGCAGAAGGCGGTGTCGCGCACGACGGCAAGGAATCCTCGTCAACTGGAGCGAGCGGCCTTGCGTTTTCTTCAGCGCCACAAGGCCGCCAGGTGACCCATAGAGCTTGGTCGTCGGCCACGACTCCGGCTCGGTGCAGCCCTCACCTGCCGTCGCACGGGAATCATGGCCAACGGACTCGTGCAGGCAGCCCCACCCGAGGGGCTACCCATGCATCTTGAATCTACTTCTTAACGTATGCCGTGCATCTCCAGAATCGCCCCCAGGCGCGCCGTAATCCACTCATCGTCCGCCGGTCTCGCACGTCCCAGAGATTCGAACACCAACTCTGAAAGCGCCAACCAAAAGCCTGCCTGGTCCGCGCCCTGGCCCATTAATGCGGGAATGGATTCTTCGATACGGCCGAGCGCGCGTTCGATCTGGAGCCGATCTGGCGGCGTCCGCTTCAGCACCGTGCGCGATCGCGCCGAAGGCATCAGGGCAAGTGCCATATCGATGGCCCCGGCAAAGATCCCACCCGTCTTCGATGGAAAAACGTCGTCCACTTGTGGCACGCAAAGGGGCCAGCCAGTAGCCATTTCGTTATCGGTCATCACGCCCCCTCCCGGCATGCCATAGATTCGGCCCTTGAACGGGCCGGCGCATCGCTTCACACAGATCGAGTACCCGTGGCACTCGCTGTTATCGGCCGTGACCGTATCGATACGGTCACGGGCGATAACGCTGCCTAACCAGTCAGCGAATGTAGTAGTCCCGCACCTGGGTCGCGAAAGTCGTATCCGCAAAGTTGGGCCAGTGATCCTTATCAAACCCCGGTGCGTCCTTCAGACGGTCCTTCGCCACATCAAGCAGTAGCTGCTTGTTCTGACCGTCGACCTCGATGGCACTCCAGGGAACGGCGAATAGCTTCTCGCCCATGCCGAGCAGGCCGCCGAACGACAACACGCCATAGGCGATGGAGCCGGTAGTCGTGTCAATCATGATGTCCTTCAGGTCGCCCAGCGATTCGCCCTGCAGGTTCTTCACCGAGTCGCCGGTCAAGGTCGATGCCGATAGGTATTGGGGAGCGGTAGTCATGGTCATGGAATGATTTCCTCAATCAAAAGCGCCGCCGACGCCAGCTGCTCGGCGATCCACGGCAGATTGCTCTTGCCGTCGTGATACCGATGACTTGTAGAAGTGACGAATAAAACCCTTCCGTCTTTTAAAAAAAATCACCGAACCGTGACGCGACACATCGGCCTCGTCACGAGCAAACATGCATACGGTCAAGTACAGCGCGCACTGTCACATCAATCGTTAACGTCATGGCAGCGACGCTCTGTTGTGTAGGTTGCGTTGTTGTTCTGATGACTCTTCTGCACCTGATTTCCCACTACACCGCCCGCCACTGCACCGCCAACCGTGGCCAGGGTCTTGCCCCTACCACCGCCCACCTGATTTCCCAACACGCCACCGGCTACGGCGCCGATAGCCGTGCCGGCAATGCGATGGGTATCGCTTGAATTGACGTGCTTGACTTGCACGTCTTCGCACACCACATGCGTGTGATGGCCTGTGTCGTCCTGCGCCTTTACCAATGCCACATGGCCTGTTGCCATCAGTGCCACGGCTACTGCAATCGCCAGCCTTTTCATAAGAACCTCCTGCCCAACGTTGGCTTTTGAAGTACGCGCCAGCTCGTGATAGGAAGGTTAACTTTCACCGTGGCGCTCAGGATTCGTTTGGCTTGACGAGCGTCTACAACTCGGCCCACCGAGAAGATCCAACCCAATCTAAATACCAGAATTCAGATTCACATCTATCTCACTACGCGAGTCGTCTTCTCTCCTCCGCAAAGTTTCTATAGGTGTTGGAGGTTGTCCATGCGAAGCCGCGTTCCGCAATCCGCAGTGATCCTGATGATCGAAGACAATCGTGAGATTGCCGAGATGGTGGGTGAGTTTCTTGAGCGCCGTGGCTATTCGATAGACTATGCCGGAGACGGCTTGAGCGGCCTGCACCTGGCCGTCGCCAATAGCTACAACGCGGTCGTGATCGACCTGACACTTCCCGGCATGGACGGACTCGACGTCTGCAGAAACCTGCGACGCGAAGCAAAGAAGTCGACGCCTATTCTCATGCTTACCGGTCGCGATACTCTGGACGACAAGCTCGTCGGTCTTGAGGCCGGCGCCGACGACTACCTCGTCAAGCCGTTTGAATTACGCGAACTCGAAGCACGCTTGCGAGCATTGATTCGTCGAGACCGGCATCAGGTTTCTACCCGGACGCTAAGCGTCGGCGACCTGACGCTAGACACCGCGACACTCCGCCTTGAACGCGCGGGACGCGAATTGGTGGTGTCTCCCATCGGCTTGAAAGTGCTCGCCATCCTGATGCGGGAATCGCCCCGCGTCGTCAGTCGCCAGGACATCGAGCGCGAGATATGGGGTGACACCCTGCCAGACTCAGACACGCTGCGATCGCATCTCTATAACTTGCGTCGCATCGTCGACAAGCCGTTCGGTTACCCACTTCTGCATACCATTCACTCTGCCGGGTATCGATTGGGTGATGTGCCGCAGGACGATGTGCTGGCGCCATCCATGGCGAGCGGCTCGGTCGCCCGCTGATCTGACTGTTAACCCATGCATTCGCTTCGGCGTCTGGCCAAAGATCGCCTTTGATGTCCTGGTCGCCCCGCCATCACTCCATGAGGACCTCCGCATGAACGCTTCTGTGTACTGCACCGCCAAAACCGTCGAGCAGGCGGAAAGCATTGTGCTTCAGCTGAAGCAGAGCGGTTTCACGAATAATGATGTCTCCGTCTTGCTTCCCGACAAGCGCGGCACCATGGACTTCGCCCACGAGCACAATACCAAGGCGCCCGAGGGCGCTACCGCGGGCGGCATCGCCGGACTCGGGGTAGGCGCAGCCCTGGGCTGGCTTGCCGGCATCGGGGTGCTGGCCATCCCGGGCATTGGCCCCTTCATCGCGGCAGGTCCGATCATGACGGCGCTCAGCGCTGCGGCCGTCGGCACTGCCGCCGGTGGCATCATCGGCGCTTTGGTGGGCATGGGTATCCCGGAGTTCGAGGCAAAGCGTTACGACGCGAAGATTCGCGAGGGAAATATTCTTATCTCCGTGCATACCGAAGATGGCAAGCAACGCGATATCGCCAAGAACGTGTTCAAAGACAACTACGCCGACGATATTGCGAGCGCCGGCGAAGCAAGGGCCAAGTAGCCGCGCACCCGGTGCACTTGGGCTAACCTTTCGCGCTTTACGGATACCGTGCTTCCGCGTGACGGCTGGGTTCGATCCTCTTACGGATTGAGACGGTAGGGCCCGACACTTCGTTGCTGCCATGGCCACTGCACCTTCCCAGCATGATTGATGAGCTACCTTCCCGCTGCGCAACGTCTGGTTCCAGGACCTATGTCTACCTGCTTCCTTGCCGGCAGGAAGATCTGCTTAAGATTGGACTGACGCAAACCCCCTTGAAGCGGATGCGTAGTTTTCACAGGCGCTATTTCGACCTGTTTGACTTGCACAGAGGCTGGTTGCTCGAACTGGATCGACTCGGCCAAGCCAGAACCGTTGAACGACATCTGCTGCGCACCCTGGTCGAGCAGCGCAGCCTGCCGCCCTTGGTGGTGGCGCGTGCGGCGGGTGGCTACACCGAGTGGCACAGGGGCGTATACGAGGAGGCAACGGCGCTCATGCAACAGGCGTCGACGGCTGGCGGCCACGCACTATTCGCGCTCGACCAATGGCTCTACAGCTACTTCCTCCAACGCGCAGACTTACTCCACGATTGGTCTCTTGGCATGCTGGACCAGATCGAATATCAGACGCATAACGTGCCACGCGAATTGTGGTGCTTGGGGCCTTCCCATGCGCTGCGCGACACCTTGTCGGCTTGCATCGCGACGGGTCTAGAGCCTTGGCGCTGGGTGCCACCAGCGGTCAAGGACTGGTACGAAGCATGGGATACCTAGTCCTTGACCCTTCGAAACCCGGCGCGTCCTTATGACGATCGCCTTACTCGATAGCGAATGGTCGCCCTGGGTA
>DASXND010000363.1:0-2435 GCA_036495265.1 Dyella sp. | reverse complement strand
CGATGCCAAGCGCCTATCGGCACCCCGCCCTGCTTCATAAATCTTTACAAAGCCGAAAAACTCCATTTACCGGCGCGGAGCACCTTGCAACCGGAGCATGTGCTTCGTCGAAAGAAGATCCATCATGAAGACTCACCTTCCGCAAGGCATGGGCCGATCCATCGGTGCTGCCGGTAAATCAGGCGTGCTGATCCTGCTGGCGGCGGGCGCCCTCACCCTGGGCATCAGCGCCCTGGGCCAGACGCCAGCGGCCGGCGCCATGCCGAGCGACCCTCATCACGCAGGGATGGCGCCAGGGCACTCCGCCGATGCCATGCGCCAGCACCTCTACAGCACCCTGAACGTCACGGACGCGCAGAAGACCAAGCTCGATCCGCTGATGAAGCAGACCGCCACCGACTTCGGTGATTTTCATGCACAGCTTGGCTCAGGGCACGAGGAAATCATGGGCTTGCTGACCGCAAACACGGTCGACCGTGTTGCGCTCGAGCGATTGCGCACCGCCAGGATGCGCGAGATGGACCTGGTCTCCAAGCGGCTCGTCGACCACCTGGCCGACGTGGCCGAAGCCCTGACACCCGCGCAGCGCCAGCAAGCACGGGATGCGATGGCCCAGCATCAAGCCGCACATTGAGGCCATGACCCATCTCGCGTTTGCGCGCCGGAGCACCTACAGTGCCAGGCCATATGGCTGAGCACTTGCTGCTGGTTGAAGACGATGCCCGTCTGGCGGACATGCTCCAGGACTACCTGGGCCAGGCGGGTTTTCGCGTGACCGCAGCGGCCTCTGGCGCCGATGCGCTGCAGCGCCTGGCCACGGAACACTTTCAGGCCATGGTGCTTGACCTGATGCTGCCTGACATGGACGGTCTCGACGTCTGCCGCCGCGTGCGTAGCCGGTCCGATCTGCCCGTGCTGATGTTGACGGCGCGCGGCGAACCCATGGATCGCGTCGTGGGCCTGGAGCTGGGGGCCGACGACTACCTGCCCAAGCCGTTCGAGCCAAGAGAACTGCTGGCCCGGCTCCGTTCGATCATGCGCCGCCGCGGTGGCGCCGCGCCGGCGCAGTTGCTGCGCTTCGGGCGCCTGGAAATCGACCGCGACGCACGCTCGCTCTATGTCGACGGCGAGATACGCAACCTCACGTCGTATCAGTTCGCACTGCTGCTGGCGCTGGCCACGCACAGCGGCCGCGTGCTGTCGCGTGACAGCTTGATGGACCTACTGAAGGGCGAGCACATCGAAGCGTTCGACCGCTCGATCGACGTGCATATCTCGCGCATACGCGCGCTGATCGAGGACGACCCCAAGCGGCCTCGACGCATCATCACCGTACGCGGCGCGGGTTATGTATTTGCCCGAGCGCAGGATTAACGTCGTGCGCCTGTATATCCGCTTTTATCTCGCCCTGCTCGGCAGCCTGATCGCCTTCGCGCTGATAACGGGCGCGGCGTGGCACCTCAGTGGCACCGCCGGCATGCGCATGCCGGCGGGCCATTCGATGGTCGCGGTCATGCTGGTCTTCCTCCTGCTCGCGCTCACGATAGGCGCTGGCGCCTACCCCATCGTGCGGCGGCTGTCGCGCCGACTGGAGCGATTGCAGCAGGCTGTCGAAGCCCTGGGAGCGGGTGATCTCACCGTCCGCGTACCGATGGAAGGCAAGGATGAAGTAGGCCAGCTTGCGCTCAGCTTCAACCAGGCCACCGAACGTATCGAGAAGCTGGTCGGGGCACACAAGACGCTGCTCGCGAATGCGTCGCACGAATTGCGCACGCCGCTGGCGCGCATCCGCTTGGCGACGGAGCTGATGAAGGGAAGTATCGACCCTCAACGCCGCGCCGGGCTGGAGCAGGACATCAACGAGCTGGACGTGCTGATCGACGAGATTCTGCTCGCCAGTCGACTCGAAGCAATGCCGGAATGGCATGCCACTGAAGACATCGATGTCCTCGCGCTGGCCGCCGAAGAATGCGCCCGCTTCGATGACGTGCTTCTTTCCGGTGAAGCCGTGGTCGTGCCTGGCGATTCGCGCCTGCTGCGTCGGCTGATCCGCAACCTGCTGGAAAATGCGCAGCGCCATGGTAAGCCGCCGATCGAGCTGAGGGTATCGGAAGACCGACACATGGCGACCATCGTTGTCCACGACGCCGGCGAGCTGCTTGAGGGCGGCGACCATGATCGATTGTTCGAACCATTCTATCGCCGCCCCGGCACCACGTATGGCGTGGGCGCCGGCCTGGGCTTGTCGCTGGTACGGCAGATTGCGCAACATCACGGGGGTACGGCGAATTGCGTTTCGACCCGTGAAGCCGGCAATTGCTTCGTGGTGACCTTGCCCGCATCGCATGACCGGGACGCCATCCCGGCGACTAGCTTCCCAACCGCGAAGCGGGTCTAGCCGGGATGACGCGTGTGAGCCTGGTCAGACGATTCCT
>DASXND010000362.1:0-8487 GCA_036495265.1 Dyella sp. | reverse complement strand
CTATCCGGAAGCCGAGCGAAACCGGCAGATCAACCGGGCTACGATCTATGTCGTGATCATGCTGCTGCTTTGCTTTTACGCGGGGCACGCGATCATCAGCGGCTTCGGCATCTCGATTCCCGGGCTGCGCGTTGCCGGCGGGCTGATCGTGTCCTATATCGGCTTCGGCATGTTGTTTCCGCCCGCGCGCGTGGCGGAAGACGATGTGCAGGTGGAGATGGCCTCCCATGCGACCTCGGCCAAATTAAAAGACATCGCCTTCATCCCGCTCACCATGCCATGCACCACCGGCCCCGGCACCATCGCTTTCATCATCAGTGCCTCGTCGGGCACTCCCGGCGGCCTGATGTCGCCCATGGTGCATGCATCGGTGATTATCACGGCCTTGCTGTTTGCGCTGGTGTTCTGGTTGTGCCTGCGTGGTGCCACCAAAATCATGCGATTCATGGGTGAGACGGGCGTTGATGCCATGGCGCGCCTGATGGGTTTTCTATTGGTATGTATTGGCGTGCAATTCATCATCAACGGAATATCTGATCTGTTGCGGGGCTGGGGCATCATCGCGATCTCGTAGAGCGCCAGGTCGAGCGCACGACCTTAGTCCATGGTCCATCGGCGGCGAGCTTCAACCGCAGACGGCTCAGGCAAGGCCGGTATGGGCGCAGGTGCGCTGGGCGCTCAAGCTACAGCTGTGCCAGTGGCGTGAACTCCGCCCAGCTGCCCGGTTGTCCGGGCAGGTGGGTGATTTGAGCGACCATGCGCAAGAACTGCGCGCGCGGGTATTCCAGGGCACCCAGCTGCAAAAGATGCGCGTTGGTGACCTGCGCATCGATCAGCGGAAAATCCCAGCACTGCAGCAACTTGGCGAGCGCCATCAAGGCCACGCGCGAGCCGCCACTTTGGGCGCTGAACATGGACTCGCCGCAGAACATGCGGCCCACGGCGATGCCGTAGATGCCGCCGACCAGGCGTTCGCCTTCCCACACCTCGACGCTGTGCGCGTGGCCCAGGTCGTAGAGGTGCGCATAGGCGTCGATCATTGCGGGCACGATCCAGGTGCCGCTCTGGCCCGGCCTTGGCGCGGCGCAAGCCTCCACCACGTCGCGGAAGGCGTGATCGATGGTGATGTGCCAGGACACCTGCGCCAGGCGTCGACGAAGGCTCCGATTGGGCTTGAGCGCGAGGGTGTGGAATACGCAGCGTGGATCGGGCGACCACCACAACAGCGGCTCGTCCTCATTGAACCAGGGGAAGATGCCCTGGGCATAGGCGGCCAGCAGGCGTCGCGGCGACAAATCGCCACCAAAGGCCAGCAGGCCGTTCGGTTCGTTCAGGGCCTTGCGCGGATCGGGAAAGTGCTCCGGCCTGGCTGAATCGAGCAGGGGCAAGCGGATCATCGTGGCCCATCGGGTGAGTGCGGGTGGTCGTCGTGTAGCGCCTGACAGATGCTAACCGGATGACGATGCGATTAGCATGAGCGATTCCCGTCAACTAAAGAAATGCCGATGCAGCGACTTCCCTGGATGTTGTGCCTGTGCTCCGTCTCGCTGGCCGCAGCGGCCGCGCCTGTCGCGACTGATGTCGACAAGCGCATCGACGCCGATGTCCACGCGGTGCTGCGGCATACGGATACACCAGGCGCGGCTATTGCAGTGTTCAAGGACGGACGCCTGGTCTATCGCCAGGCGTATGGACTGCGTAACCGCGACATTAATCTCCCCGCCAGCGTGGATACCTGGTTCGAAATCGGTTCGATCACCAAGCAGTTCACCGCGGCAGCGATCCTGCAGTTGCAGGAAGCCGGCAAGCTCAGTATCGACGCCAAGCTCGCCACCTACCTGCCGGACGCCCCTCACGCCAACGAAGTCACCTTGCGCCAGCTGCTGTCGCATACCAGCGGCTTGCCGGAGTACCTGGACGGGCCGGATATCGAGCAGGTGGCCACCAGGCCGGCCACGTTCGATCAGCTGGTGGCGCGCATCAAGGACAAGCCGCTCGATTTCGCGCCAGGCAGTCGCTGGTCGTACAGCAATACGGGCTATCTCATGTTGGGTCGCGTCATCGAAGTGGTGTCGCATGAACCCTATCGGCAGTACGTGCGCACGCACCTGCTCGACCCAGCCGGGATGACGGATACCTTCACGGTGGCGGACGAAGGCCGTCATCCGACCATGGCGGTGGGTTACCGGCACGCGCAGGGCAAGCTCGAGCGAGCGCCCACCATCCACGACACGTTTGGCGGGGCGGCGGGCAACCTCGTGTCGACGCTGGACGATCTGGAGCGATGGAACCGGGCCTTGATGGGCGGCAAGATCGTCAGCCCCGCAGACTACGCCTTGATGGCCACGTCGGTGATGACGACGGAGAAGGGCAGTGCCGAATACGGCCTTGGCCTGTTCGTCGACTCGGTAGAGGGACAGCCGCGTGTGGGACACACGGGTGGTTCGTTCGGCTTCACCACGGCGAACGAGTATTTCCCGAAACAGGGCGTGCGCATCATCGCGTTCACCAATAACGGCGATAACCCCGAACCGGGTGAAATGCTCACCACGGCGATCTTCAACGAGCTGTATCCGGAGATCTACGCCGCCACGCGCAAGCCGGCGGCGGGCGAGGATGTGAAGATGACGACGGCCGCCAGGACGACGTTCATGCAACTGCAGAGCGGCAACGAAGACGACTCGCGCTTCGGCAGCAAGCTCGACGCCAAGATGAAAGCCGGCCTGTCGGCACGGCTGGCCAAGCAGTTCTCCGCCTACGGCGCGCCAACGGCCTTTATCTTCAAAGGCCAGCGCGCGGATGGTTCAGTGAAGTGGTTTGATTACCTGATCCAGTTCGGGCCAGGCAGCATGCTGAAGTTCGCCCTGGGCTTCGACGAAGCCGGCAAGGTGGTCTCGCTTTCCTTCGGGTAAGACGACGGCGCGGTGTGGTGAGCTCAGCGCCTTGCGTAGGGGCTATGCAGATGCAGGTGCTGGGCATACTCGCAGACTGCCGCGTCCTCCTGGACCAGCGCTGCACGCACCGCGGCGCGGAAGTCCTCGTTCACCAGGTAATGGCGCGAATGCGTGCGTACCGGCAGGAAGCCGCGCGCGAGCTTGTGTTCGCCCTGCGCGCCAGGTTCGAAGCGCTGCAGCCCATGGCGTATGGCGTACTCGATGCCCTGGTAGTAGCACAGCTCGAAGTGCAGTCCCGGCACGTCCACCTCACCACCCCAATAGCGTCCATACAAGGTGTCGCGGCTTTGCAGGAACAGCGCCATGGCGACGATGTCATTGCCGTCATGCGCCATGGCCACCTGCACTGAATCGCCCAGCGTCTCACCGAGCGTCAGGAAAAACGCGCGCGTCAGGGCGGCGTGGTTACCCTTGGCATCGAAGGTGGACTCGTAGAGTTCGTGTATCCGGCGCCATTCATCCACGCTGAGCCCGCTGCCGCAGCGCATTTCGATGGCGAGGCCGCTGCTGGACACCTGCGTGCGTTCCTGGCGGATGTTTTTGCGCTTCTTGTGGTTGAGCGCGCCGAGGAAGTCCGCAAAGTCAGTGTGGCCGTGATTTTGCCAATGGAACTGTACGTCCGAGCGCGCAAGCCACTCGTTGCCGAACGCGGCGAGTTCGTCGTCGCGCAGAAAATTGGCATGTACGGACGAGATATTCATGCGCTGGGCAAACGTGGACATCGCCGATGCCAGTGCCTGCCGTCTCGCGGCGGCGTGTGGTCCGGCGCCGGCCAGCAGGCGTGGGCCCGGCACCGGCGAGTAGGGCGCTGCGTTGAGCAGCTTGGGGTAGTAGTCACCACCGGCGCGCTCCCAGGCGCTGGCCCAGCTCCAGTCGAACACAAACTCGCCGTGCGAATTGCCCTTGAGATAGAGCGGCGCGGCGGCGATGAGCTGGCCGTCTTCGTAGAGGCCCAAATGATGTGCCTGCCAGCCCCAGTTGGCGCGGATGCAGCCCGTACGCTCCAGGGCGGCGAGAAACGCGTGCGCAACGAACGGATTGTCGTCCGGCCGCAAGGCGTCCCACGCCTGCGCCGGGATATCTTCGATACGGGAATGGAAGCGCGCGTCGATCATGGGGTTAAGCGTGGCAGCCGTGCTCGTCGTCTGCCACGTTCCATTCAATGTACCGCCGGCAGCAGCGCGGCGACGCGGTTGACGAAGGCCGTCGGTCGGCCGTAATCGTAATGATGCGGCAACAGCTGGCGCTTGCCGTGGACTTCCAGTGCCAGCGTGGGAAAGCCTTGCCCGCCCAGTTCACCCAATAGACGGCGGCTGTCCTGGACGTGCTCCAGCGTTGGCGTGCCCTGGAGCTTGGCGAAGGACTGCTGGAAAGCCTCGCCATCCAGGCCCAGCGTCTCCGCCAGTTCGGCCAGCACCGACGGTTCCACCACGCGCAAGCCTTGTTGGTAGTGCGCGTTCTGGATCGCCACCAGCATCGGATACGCCTTGCTGGCATCGAGTGCCTGGGCGGCCAGCACCCCGGCAATCGGCGGCAGCGAGAACAGCACCGTGCCCTGTTCGGCCAGCAGGCCTTCCTGGTACGCCTTGCCGAACGGCTGGCCGCTGAGCGAGCCGATGCGTTCGTCCGAATGCACGATGTGCTCGGCCAGTTCCGGCTCCAGCGTCCGTGGCTCGTCAAACAGGCCGCCGCCATGAAGCTTCAGCGCAACGCGGTCGCCGAGCGTGTCGACCACCGCGCTGACCAGCGGCTGTGCGGCATAGCACCAGCCGCACAGCGGGTCATGGATGTAGTGCAGTGTGGCAACCGTCATTCAGGAGGCCGGGCCCTGCTGATCGAGCCAGCGCTCAGCATCCAGTGCAGCCATGCAGCCGAACCCGGCCGAGGTGACGGCCTGGCGATACACATGGTCGGCTACATCGCCGGCGGCGAATACGCCTGCCACCGAGGTCATCGTCGCCATGCCGTTCAGGCCGGTGCGGATCTTGATGTAGCCGTCGTGCATGTCGAGCTGGCCATCAAAGATGCCGGTGTTCGGCGTATGGCCGATGGCGACGAAGAAGCCGGTGGCGGCGATATCACGCGTCTCGCCATTATTGAGGTCCTTGACGCGCACGCCGGTGACGCCGGAGTTGTCCCCCAGCACCTCGTCGACCGTGCTGTTCCAGACCAGATCGATCTTGCCGTGGGCGGCTTTCTCAAACAGCTTGTCCTGCATGATCTTTTCGGCGCGCAGCTTGTCGCGGCGGTGCACCAGGGTGACCTTGCTGGCGATGTTGGACAGGTACAGCGCTTCCTCGACGGCGGTATTGCCGCCACCGATCACCACCACCTCCTGCTCGCGGAAGAAGAAGCCGTCGCAGGTCGCGCAGGCGGATACGCCACGACCCTTGAAATGCTCTTCACTGGCGATGCCCAGGTACTTGGCGGTAGCGCCGGTGGCGATGATCAGCGCGTCACAGGTGTACTCGCCGGAGTCGCCCTTGAGGCGGAACGGACGCTGCTTGAGATCCACCGTGTGGATATGGTCGAACACCATCTCGGTATGGAAGCGCTCGGCATGCTCAGCCATGCGCTGCATCAGCGCCGGACCCTGCAGTCCCTCGACATCACCCGGCCAGTTGTCCACGTCGGTGGTCGTCATCAGCTGGCCACCCTGTTGCAGGCCGGTGATCATCGTCGGCTTGAGGTTGGCGCGGGCAGCGTAGACGGCGGCGGTGTAGCCGGCGGGGCCGCTGCCGAGGATCAGCAGGCGGCTGTGCTTGGTGACTGTGTTCATGCTTTCCTTCTATCCGCGTCGTGAGGCGGTAATGATCGGTGGTTTGGGTGGCGAAACCCAGCATGTCGCAACGTGAGCATGCCCGGGTGACTGGCTGGCGGGGAGACGTTTTCCGTGCGGGCTGCTTGGCCGGGCTTACGCCTTGGCATTCCTATCCCTTTGACTTTCCTCGACATCCGCCCGGTGGCTCGGCGGCGCAAGGTGACGAAATGGTGAAAACGGCCTCCGGGCCATGGCTGTAATCCTTTGGCTTGGCTGGCGACCTGTTTTGTCATTCGCTCCAGCCGCCGCAGCGGTTTCTTCTGACTGCATCGCCAAGACCGCGCGATGCCTCCGAACCCGCAAGGATGGGGAAGACGGCGAGTCTATTCAAGGCTGCGGAGCCCGGCTTGGGTCGCGCCGTTTCCCGGCTCGGCGCGAAGCTCGTGCCGGGTTCGTGCGGCAGACCTCGTCGGTAACTCGTTCTCCCGCTATTCTTCCCACGTGCAGCGTCTAGCCGCCGGCAACGAATGGCGTCAGTTCGAACCGCTGCCTTGGGGGATCGACCTGGGCGGTGATGGGCTGGTTCATCCGGCGGTCAAGGGCATGGCGTAAGTTTTGTCAGCCCGTCCGGGGACATGGAAAGACCGGCCATGCCTGACATGGCTGGACACTCGTAGAAACAGGCATCAGGAAAAGGAATACGGTGGCGCGTAGCGCGAACGTCAAGAAGGAAAAGGAGCGCGAGGGTCTCAGCGAGGAGCTGAAGCGCCGTCTGCGCGAGGCTGGGGCACTGTTGTTGCTGCCGTTGGCCTTGTACCTGTTGGTCTGCCTGTTCAGTTACAACGACCAGGACCCCAGCTGGGGTCATGTCGGCACGGCCGAGCACGCCAGGAATTTTGGCGGCTCGGTGGGTGCGAACATCGCCAACGTCTTGCGCTACATCTTCGGGCTGGTGGCCTACTGCTTCCCGTTGCTGCTGCTGGTGCTCGGCGTGCAGGTGCTGCGTAATCGCGGCGCAAACAACGTGCAGCCGTGGGAGCCTTCGCTGCGGCTGATCGGTTCCGTGTTCTTCTTCATCACGGCGCCCGCCCTGCTGTATCTCAATTTCCATGATGAGCCCGTGCTGCCTCAGGGCGTGGGCGGCATCATCGGCATGTGGGTGGGCCGTGGCCTGATGCATGCGCTGGGCGAAAAGGGCGCACCGCTGCTGTTGCTGGCCTTGTTCCTCGTCGCCGTGACCCTTGCGACCGGCCTGTCCTGGTTCCGGGTGATGGACGTGACCGGGCAGGGCGTACTCAGGCTCGCCGGCTGGTTTGGCGGCAAGTTGCGTGAAGCGCCGGACATGTTGGCCGCTCGCCAGGCACGCGCCGAGCGCGAGGTGGTCAAGAAGGTCGAGGCCGTCAAACAGGCCAAGCGCGAACCCGTACGCATCGAAGTGGCGCCGGCGCCGGTGACAAAGAGCGAACGGGCCAAGCTGGAAACGCAGATTCCGCTGTTCACCGGTGCCGCGGCGCCGGGCGAATTGCCGCCGCTGTCGTTGCTGGACGAAGCGCCGGAGCAGGGGCCGGGTTATTCCGAAGAAACCCTGGAAGTGCTGTCGCGCCAGGTCGAGCTGAAGCTCAAGGACTTCCGCATCGAGGCGAAGGTGGTCGGCGTCTACCCGGGCCCGGTGATTACCCGTTTCGAGCTGGAGCCCGCCGCTGGCGTACGTGGCTCGCAGGTATCGAGCCTGGACAAGGACATCGCCCGCGGCCTCTCGGTGGTCAGCGTGCGCGTGGTCGACGTGATTCCGGGCAAGAACGTGATCGGCCTGGAAATCCCCAATACCCGCAAGCAGATCGTCTATCTCTCCGAGATCCTGCGCTCGGACAAGTACGACGCCATGAAGTCGCCGGTGGCGCTGGCGCTGGGCAAGGACATCGCCGGTCGCCCGGTGGTGGCCGACCTGGCCAAGATGCCGCACTTGCTGGTGGCCGGCACCACCGGCTCGGGCAAATCCGTGGCGGTCAACGCGATGGTGCTGAGCCTGCTGTACAAGGCCAGCGCCAAAGACGTGCGCATGATCATGATCGACCCGAAGATGCTGGAGCTTTCGGTTTACGAAGGCATCCCACATCTGCTCGCGCCGGTCGTCACCGACATGAAGGAAGCCGCCAACGCGCTGCGCTGGTGCGTGGCCGAGATGGAGCGCCGCTACAAGCTGATGGCCGCGGTGGGCGTGCGCAACCTCGCCGGCTTCAACAAGAAGGTGAAGGACGCCGAGAACGCCGGTCAGCCGCTGCTCGATCCGTTGTTCCGCCCGAACCCCGAGATGCCGAACCTGGCGGCCGAGCCGCTGGAGCCGCTGCCGTACATCGTGATCATCATCGACGAGTTCGCCGACATGATGATGATCGTCGGCAAGAAGGTCGAAGAGCTGATCGCCCGCCTGGCGCAGAAGGCGCGTGCCGCTGGCGTGCATCTGGTGCTCGCCACGCAGCGCCCGTCGGTGGACGTGATCACCGGCCTGATCAAGGCCAATATCCCCACCCGCATCGCGTTCCAGGTGTCGAGCAAGATCGACTCGCGCACGATTCTTGATCAGTCCGGCGCGGAAGCCTTGCTCGGCCATGGCGACATGCTTTACCTGCCGCCAGGCACGGCCACGCCAGAGCGCGTGCATGGTGCCTTCGTGGACGATCACGAAGTGCACAACGTGGTGAAATGGCTCAGGTCGCAAGGCTCGCCGCAATACATCGAAGGCGTGCTGGAAGAAGTGCAGGCCACCAGCGA
>DASXND010000361.1:0-2945 GCA_036495265.1 Dyella sp. | reverse complement strand
AACAACAAAATCACCACACCGGCCAGCACATACACCAGCGAAAGCCGGTTCATCTCGAAGCGCGTGACCAACCACAAATTGATGGCAATCGCCAGCAAGACGCCAATCAGCGCGCCACCACTGCTGATCAGCAGGTTCTCGGTCATGAAGTAATTGAGAATGTCGCGTTGCGTAGCGCCCAGGGCCCGCCGCACGCCGATCTGCTTGCGCCGCTGACCTACCCAGAAACTGGTGAGGCCGACGATACCGGCCGCCGTAATGGCCAGCAGGACCACGCAGATCACCCCCATTAGTATCGCCATGCCTCGATCGCGCTCGTAGGCACGACTGCGCACCTGGGAGAAGCTGAGCACGCCGTCCTTCTCGTCCAGGATGCGCCGCGGGTTGTGCTCGAACAGCGCCTTGGGCGCCGCACGGATCGCTGCGTCCAACTGACCGGGACGAGCCCGAACGATATAGAAGACGCCCAGTGAGGTGGCGAGTCGCTTGGGCACGATCAGGGAGCGATAGGCGAAATCCGCCGCCCAACGATCGACGCTCTGCGCCTGCAGCATCTGGACCACGCCGACGATCGTGGTAGGACCACCCACCAGGTAAATCGTCTTGCCGACCGCATCACCCTGGGGGAACAACTTGTCGGCAAGCGCCTTGGTGACCATGACCTGCGCCGGTCCCAGCCGGTCGCGCCAATCCATCCGACTGATTTCTTCCGCGCGGAAATTGCGACCGGCGATCAGCCTCAAGCCCAGCGTGTCGACGAAATGATCGTCCCCGAAATAGACGGTAGACCCGGTGGTGTCCTGCAGCTGATCGGGCTTGAGCTTGATGCCATCGTCCCAGCCGCCGCCGCGCAACGGATAGGAGTTGCTTGAGGTGACGTCCTGCACGCTGGAAAGCTCGCGCAGCACGCGCAGGTCCTCAACGATTTTCGCATCCGCCTGATCGGTCGTGGACGAACCCACCCATTCGTTCTGGATGACGAAGATGTTTGTCTCATCGATGCCCGTGGGTTCGGACAGGTGCGCCAGCCGCTGGTGAATGATGAACAGCGCATTGCAGACGATCGCCAGCGTCAACGCGATCTGCATGGCGATAAGAAAGGTACCCGCCTTGTGCCGGCGCAGTGCGGAAAGGATCGGCTTGATTTGCATGGCTCCCTCCTCGCCTCAGTTCGATTTCAGCTGCCAGGCGGGCTGCACTTGCGCCGCCCGCCAGGTGGGATAGAACGCGGCCAGCACCGTGGCGGCGATGGCCACCAGCAAGGTCAGCAGCACCAGGGAAATATCCAGATGGGCCAGGCGCGCGATCTGTGGCTCGAATACCAGACCCACACCCAACATGCCCAAGGCAGTCAACAGCAAGCCGAGTACGCCACCGGCAAGACCGACCATGCCGGCTTCGGCGAGGAACTGCCGATAGATGTCGGCACGCGAGGCGCCCAGCGCACGGCGGACACCGATCTCCGGCGCGCGGCGCATGAATTTCGCCAGCAATAGACCAATGGTGTTGACCAGACAGATCACCAGGAAACCCAGCGCCAGCGAGAGCGAAATGCGACTCTCCGGCGGCACCGCGTGCTGAAAGTCCAGCCACTGGTTGACGTCGCGCAGCCGATTGTTGGGTGCCCAGTTGAAACGCCCGGCGCGGCGCTGGTCATCAGCGTAGCCGCGAAGGAACTGCCTATAGGCCTCTACCTGCTCCGGGTTGTCGAGCTCGACCCAGGGACTGATCCACACGCATTCGCCACGCATCCAGCTGTCACGGTCTTCGCCGCGCTTGCCGTCGCTACCGCAGTTGTTATTGCCGTAGGTATCGATCTTCTGGTCGATGGCATACGTGAATGGGATATAGACCTGCGCCGGTGAGGCGTAGGCATTGTCATTGAACATGTCATAGAAGCGCGGTTTGGGGTCCCAGTCATTGGTGACGCCGACGATGCGGTATTCCCTGTCATCCAGGATGATCCGCCGTCCCACGCTGTTCTCTCCGCCAAAAATTTTCTGGTTGAGCGCGCGACTGATCACCACGATGGCACTGCGTGAGTCATCCTCGGTCGCCCCCCAGGCACTGCCGTACAGGAACGGCACGTTGAACATCGGGAAGAAGTCGCCATAGGTGGCATATCCGATCGCCTTGAACGGCATCCTGTGCGCATCGCCCGGCATGATGGACATCGCCACCGGAAACAGCACCGTCTGCCGCTCGGCCTTGTGCGCTCGCATCAGCGCCATGGCGTCGGTGTAGGTGAGCGCGCTCGGCGGCTCGCCCTTGCGGTTGTACTGCGGGCCGCGGTTGTCGATCAGCGGCACGAACAACTGCGATGACTTCTGCGGAATCGGATCACCGGATACGGCACGAAATACCGCAAACGTCACCATCGACGCGGCTACACCGAAGCCGATCGACATGATCATCAGCGCTGTCAGCAGCGGGTTGCGGCGCAGACTGGAAGCACCCACTCGCAAGTTGTGGATAAACATGGCGCTCATGACCACCTCATTCCAAACCAGGCATCCGTCTTCGCAAGCCAAACCATCGAGCTCTCCTTGAAAAACACCATCGCCTTAAACCGACCGGGTCGCCTCAACCGGCGGCACGCGCGCGGCACGCATGGCCGGCGCCAACACCGCGCCCTGCCCCAGCAACAACAGCGCAACGACGCCTACCGCCACGTACAACAGCGACAGCCGCGCCATCTCGAACTGCGTCACCAGCCACAGGTTCATGCCCACAGCCAGCAGGGCACCGACCACCACGCCGGCGATGCCGATAAGCAGGTTCTCGGTCATGAAATAGCTGAGGATGTCGCGCTGCGTGGCGCCCAGCGCACGCCGCACGCCGATCTGCTTGCGCCGCTGGCCGACCCAGAAGCTGGTGAGGCCGACGATGCCCGCCGCCGTGATCGCCAACAGCACCAGGCACACCACGCCCATCAGGATTGCCAT
>DASXND010000360.1:0-5788 GCA_036495265.1 Dyella sp. | reverse complement strand
TTCGAAGGCAAGTTCGATCATCCGGATGATCCGGCGCACTCGGGCGACGTGAAGTACCACCTGGGCTTTTCCGCCGACGTCAAGACGCCGAACGGCGCCACCCACGTGGCGCTGGCGTTCAACCCGTCGCACCTGGAAATCGTCAACCCGGTGGTCGCCGGTTCCGTGCACGCGCGCCAGACGCGCCGCCGCGATACCGAGCACAAGCAGTCGCTGGCCGTGCTGGTTCACGGTGATGCGGCGCTGGCCGGCCAGGGCGTGAACATGGAATTGTTCAACATGTCCCAGGCCCGCGGCTTCAAGATCGGCGGCAGCGTGCACCTCGTGGTGAACAACCAGGTGGGCTTTACTACGTCGAACCCGCAGGACGCCCGTTCCACCCTGTACTGCACCGACCTGGCCAAGATGGTCAATGCGCCGGTGTTCCACGTGAACGGCGACGACCCGGAAGCGGTGATCCAGGCCACCCGCCTGGCCTACGATTTCCGCAAGCAGTTCCGCAAGGACGTCGTGCTCGACCTGGTGTGCTACCGCCGCCACGGCCATAACGAAGCCGACGAACCGGCCGCCACCCAGCCGGTGATGTACCAGATCATCCGCAAGCGCCCCACCGCCCGCGACCTGTATGCGCAGCAGTTGGTGAAGGAAGGTGTGCTGGCCGACGGCGACGCGCAGAAGATGTTCGACGACTATCGCGCCCGCCTCGAAGCCGGTGAGCCGATGACCGAGCTGACCTCGGCCCTGATCAAGGACATCGAAGTCGACTGGGAAGTCTTTATCGGCGGCAAGCTGTCCACGCCGACCAACACCGGCGTGCCGAAGCAGCGCCTGATCGAGCTGGCCAACCAGTTGCTGAAGTACCCCAAGGACCTGACCCTGCAGGCACGCGTCGCCAAGATCTACGACGACCGCGCCAAGATGGCCCGCGGCGAGCAGGCGGGTGACTGGGGTTTTGCCGAGAACCTTGCCTATGCCACGCTGATCGACGAGAACTACAACCTGCGCCTGGTCGGCCAGGACTGCGGTCGCGGCACTTTCTTCCATCGTCATGCGGTGCTGCACGACCAGAACACCGGCTATACCTACATGCCGCTGGCGAACGTGCGCGACGGTGCCGACGTGGAAATCATCGACTCGCTGCTCAGCGAAGAAGCCGTGATGGCGTTCGAGTACGGCCAGTCCACCACCGATCCCTACACGCTCAATATCTGGGAAGGCCAGTTCGGCGACTTCGCCAATGGCGCCCAGGTGGTGATCGACCAGTTCATCAGCTCCGGCGAATCCAAGTGGAACCGCCTGTGCGGTCTGGCGCTGTTCCTGCCGCACGGTTACGAAGGCGCCGGCCCCGAGCACTCCTCGGCGCGTATCGAGCGCTTCCTGCAGTTGTGCGCGCTGGACAATATGCAGGTCTGCGTACCGACCACGCCGGCCCAGGCCTTCCACATGATCCGCCGCCAGATGGTGCGCCCGGCGCGCAAGCCGCTGATCGTGATGACGCCAAAGTCGCTGCTGCGTCACAAGCTCGCCACGTCCACCCTGGATGAACTGGCCACCGGCAGCTTCCAGCTGGTGATCCCGGAGCATCGCGAGCAGGCTGCCAAGAAGGTCAAGCGTGTGGTGTTGTGCTCGGGCAAGGTCTATTACGACCTGCTTGAGGACTCCGAGAAGCGCGGCCTCACCGACGTGGCCATCGTGCGTGTGGAACAGCTGTATCCGTTCCCGCGCCCGGAAGTCACCGCCGAACTGGAAAAGTACCCAGCCGCCAAGGAAGTCATCTGGTGTCAGGAAGAACCGATGAACCAGGGCGCGTGGTTCCAGATTCGCCACCACCTTCAGGCCTGTGTCAGCAGCAAGCAGAGTCTGTCCTATGCGGGACGCTCACGCTCGCCGGCTCCGGCCGCTGGCCACCTCAATACCCACGTCGCCGAGCAGGCAGCACTTGTCGAGCAGGCGCTGGTCGCACCGATCGGCACTGACCACGCGGCCGAATAAGAAGTATTCGAGAGTGCGCCCATGGATGGGCGCTTTTTGACTCTGGCGTTCAGGGATGAACGCACCAAAATACGAGTGCGGCCATGGATGGCCGCTTTTTGACCTTAGCGTTCAGGGATGAACGCACTCATTAAGGAAAATTTATGTCTATCGAAGTCAAAGTTCCTGTCCTGCCCGAGTCCGTCTCCGACGCCACCATCGCTACCTGGCACAAGAAAGCCGGTGATGCGGTGAAGCGCGACGAGAACCTGGTCGACCTCGAGACCGATAAGGTGGTGCTGGAAGTGCCCGCCCCGGTCGATGGCGTGATCAAGGAACTGAAGTTCCAGACCGGCGACACCGTGACCAGCCAGCAGGTCATCGCGGTGATCGAGGAAGGTGCCGTCGCCGCTGCTGCTCCGGCCGCTGCTGCTGCCGCTCCGGCTCCGGCCGCTGCCGCCGCTGCCGCTCCGCAGGCCGCCAAGGGCGCCGAGGATTTGTCCCCGGCCGGCCTGCGCGTTGCCACCGAACAGCACATCGACCCGTCCAAGGTGGCCGGCACCGGCCGCGATGGCCGCGTGACCAAGGAAGACCTGGTCAACTACGGCAAGGGTGGCGCGCCTGCCGCTGCCGCACCGGCGGCGCCAGCTGCCAAGCCGACGCCGGGCGCCCGTCCGGAAGAGCGCGTGCCGATGACGCGCATGCGTGCTCGCATCGCCGAGCGTTTGATGCAGTCGAAGAACTCCATCGCCATGCTGACCTCGTTCAACGAGGTGAACCTGGCCGAAGTGGTCAAGATGCGCAAGACGCTGGGCGAGTCGTTCGAAAAGGCCAACGGCGTGAAGCTGGGCTTCATGAGCTTCTTCGTGAAGGCCGCCGCCGAGGCGCTGAAGCGCCATCCGGCGGTCAACGCCTCGGTCGATGGCAACGACGTCATCTATCACGGCTACCAGGACATCTCGATCGCCGTGTCGACCGACAAGGGTCTGGTCACGCCGGTGCTGCGCGACGTGCAGGACATGGGCTTCGCCGATATCGAGAAGGGCATCCTCGATTACGCCAAGAAGGCGCGTGACGGCAAGCTCGGTCTCGACGACCTGCAGGGCGGCACCTTCACCATCACCAACGGTGGCACCTTCGGTTCGCTGCTCTCCACGCCGATCGTCAACCCGCCGCAGAGCGCCATCCTGGGCATGCACGCCATCAAGGAGCGCGCCATCGTCGAGAATGGCCAGGTGATCGCCGCGCCGATGATGTACATCGCGCTGAGCTATGACCATCGCATCATCGACGGCAAGGACGCGGTGCTGTTCCTGGTCGATATCAAGAACCAGCTTGAGAATCCGCAGCGCATGCTGCTTGGTCTCTGACCAAGAAGCAGATAGGTAACGAAGCTCTAGCGGCGAGGCGTGGCGTTAAATCCACACTCGCCGCCAACCTCCCCCGCCTCACTTTTGCCGCGCTCCCCAGCGCGTCACGCAGCTAGGAAACAACATGAGCGAGAAATTCGACGTCATCGTCATCGGCGCAGGTCCTGCCGGCTATGTGGCCGCGATCCGCGCTGCGCAGCTTGGCCTGAAGACCGCCTGCGTGGATGCCTTTGTGGGTAAGGACGGCAAGCAGGCCCTCGGCGGCACCTGCCTCAACGTGGGCTGCATCCCGTCCAAGGCGCTGCTCGATTCGTCCAAGCAGTTCTACAACATCGCCCACAACCTGCCGGTGCACGGCATTACCGTGGACGGCGCCAAGGTCGACATGGCGACCTTCATCGGCCGCAAGGACAAGATCGTCAAGCAGTTCACCGGCGGCATCGGTCAGCTGTTCAAGGCCAACAAGGTCACGCCGTTCTTCGGCACCGGCAAGCTGCTCAAGGGCAACGACGTCGAGATCACCGGCAACGACGGCTCCAAGCAGACCATCAACGCCACCAACGTGATCCTGGCCACCGGTTCGGTGCCGATCGAGCTGCCGTTCGCCAAGTTCGACAACAAGATGATCGTCGACAACGCCGGCGCACTGGACTTCACCGAGGTGCCGAAGCGCCTGGGCGTGATCGGTGCGGGCGTGATCGGCCTGGAGCTGGGTAGCGTGTGGAAGCGCCTGGGTGCGGACGTGACCGTGCTCGAAGCGCTGCCGGATTTCCTCAGCGTCGCCGACGCCGACATCGCCAAGGTTGCCGCCAAGGAATTCGCCAAGCAGGGCTTGACCATCAAGCTCAGCGCGAAGCTGACCAAGGCCGAGATCAAAAAGAATGAGGTCGCCCTCACCTATGAGGACAAGGACGGCGCGCACGAATTGGTGGTCGACAAGCTGCTGGTCGCCGTGGGCCGCCGCGCCTACACCGACGGCCTGCTGGCTGCCGACACCGGCGTGAAGCTGGACGAGCGTGGCCGCATCGTGGTCGACGAGCACAACCACACCGGCGTGAATGGCGTATGGGCCATCGGTGACGCCGTGCGCGGCCCGATGCTGGCGCACAAGGGTTCCGAGGAAGGCGTGGCCGTGGCTGAGTGGATCGCCGGCAAGGCGGGTCACGTCAACCTCGACACGGTGCCGTGGGTCATCTACACCGAGCCGGAAATCGCCTGGGCAGGCAAGACCGAAGCCCAGCTCAAGGCCGAGGGCGTGCCGTACAAGATCGGCACCTTCCCGTTCGCCGCCATCGGCCGCGCTGTGGCGATGAACGAGGCGATCGGCATGGTGAAGATGCTGGCTCACGCCGAAACCGACCGCATCCTGGGCGTGCACATGGTGGGTCCGGGCGTGTCCGAGCTGATCGCCGAGTGCGTGGTGGCGATGGAGTTCAAGGGCTCGTCGGAAGATCTGGCCCGCATCGTCCACGCGCATCCGACCCTGTCGGAAGCCGTGCACGAGGCCGCCCTGTCGGTCGACAAGCGCGCCATCCACAAGGGCAACTAAGGCACGATGCCCTGATCCCGTGCCGGCCGAGTATGGTCTGTGTCACGGGATCCACGGCCCGCTCGTGGTGACATGAGCGGGTCGTTTGCTTTTATGGCATATAGACAGCATCCCCTCGCTTTCGTCTTTCCGGCGATTTATTCATTACCTGACTGCACAACTCCCCATGCCCCAACCCTCTGCCCTTTGCGTCTACTGCGGCTCCAGCGCCGGCGGCCATCCCGACTATGTCGAACAGGCGCGCGCCTTCGGTACCGAGATGGCCCGACGCGGCATCGCCCTGGTCTATGGCGGCGGCAAAGTCGGCTTGATGGGTACGGTGGCCGATGCGGTACTGGCCGGCGGCGGCAAGGTGATCGGCGTTATTCCGCGCCAGCTGGTCGAGCTTGAGGTGGCCCATAGCGGCCTTACCGAGATCGTCGTCGTCGACACCATGCATCAGCGCAAGACGCGCATGTACGAGCTATCCGACGCCTTTGTGGCGCTGCCCGGTGGCTTCGGCACCATGGACGAAATGTTCGAGATGCTGACCTGGGCGCAGCTTGGGTTGCACCGCTATCCCTGCGCCTTCCTCGATGTGCGCGGCTACTACGGGCAACTGCGCGCGATGATGGACCACATGGTGGCGGAGCGCTTCGTGCGCCCCGAACAGCGCGAAAGTGTATGGTTTGGTCAGGACATGCGGCAGCTGTTCGACTGGATGGAACGCTACGAGGGCAATCACACGCCCAAATGGATCGACCGTAGCAGCGTCAAGGCCTGAGCGGCCGGACGACACTCGACAGGATTGGCCATGAGCACACCTAACGCATTCCGCGCTTTCCGCATCCACAACGACGACGCGGGTTACCGCGGCGGCATCGAAACGATCAACGCTGACGCCCTCTCGGCGGGCGAA
>DASXND010000359.1:0-5925 GCA_036495265.1 Dyella sp. | reverse complement strand
ACGGTGACGTTCCAGAACCTGTTCCGCATGTACAAGAAGCTGGCCGGCATGACCGGTACGGCCGATACGGAAGCGTACGAATTCCAGCAGATCTATGGCCTGGAAGTGGTGGTCATCCCCACCCACAAGCCGATGATCCGCCAGGATAACGCCGACATGGTCTTCCTTGGCCAGGAGGTCAAGTACAAGGCGGTGATCGAGGACATCAAGGATTGCCACGAGCGCGGCCAGCCCGTGCTGGTGGGCACCACCTCGATCGAAGTGTCCGAGCTGCTCTCCGACCTGCTGCGCCAGGCCAAGATTACGCACGAAGTACTCAATGCCAAGCAGCATGAGCGCGAGGCGCACATCGTGGCCCAGGCCGGTGCGCCGGGTGCGGTCACCATTGCCACCAACATGGCCGGTCGCGGTACCGATATCGTGCTGGGCGGTAGCCTGGAAGCGGCGCTTGCGGCATTGCCGGAAGACGCCACCGCAGTCCAGCGTGACCAGGTCAAGGTCGACTGGAAGAAGCGTCACGAGCAGGTACTGGCTGCCGGTGGCCTGCACATCGTAGGTACCGAGCGCCACGAGTCGCGTCGTATCGACAACCAGCTGCGTGGTCGTTCGGGTCGCCAGGGCGATCCGGGTTCGTCGCGCTTCTATCTGTCGCTGCAGGACAACCTGCTGCGCATCTTCGCGGGCGACTGGGTTGGCCGCTGGATGCGCATGTTCGGCATGAAGGAAGACGATGCGCTGGAAGACCGCATGGTCAGCCGTCAGATCGAAAAGGCACAGCGCAAGGTCGAGCAGCACAACTTCGACATCCGCAAGCACCTGCTGGAGTTCGATGACGTCGCCAACGACCAGCGCAAGGTGATCTATCGCCAGCGTGATGAATTGCTGGAAGTCGACGATGTTTCCGAAACCATCGCCGACATCCGCGACGACGTGGCGATCGAGATAGTTCGCCGCCACGTTCCGGCCGACAGCATCGACGAGCAGTGGGATATCGCCGGTCTCGAGCGCGAGCTGGAAAGCGAGTTTGGGCTTTCCGCGGACCTGAAGCACTGGGTCGATCAGCAGCAAGAGATCGACGACAAGATGATCCTCGAGCACGCGCGCGAGGCGCTCGAGCAGTTGTTCAAGAACAAGGAACTGCAGATCGGCGCGGAAACCATGCGCCAGCTCGAGAAGCACATCATGCTCAGCGTGGTCGACAACGCCTGGAAGGAACACCTGGCGAGCATGGACTATTTGCGTCAGGGCATTTACTTGCGTGGCTATGCGCAGAAGCAGCCCAAGCAGGAGTTCAAGCGCGAGTCGTTCGAACTGTTCTCGAGCATGCTCGATCGCATCAAGATCGAAGTCGTGCAGATGCTGGCGCGCGTGCGCGTGCGCAGCGAAGAAGAAGTGGTTGCGATGGAAGCCGAGCAGCAGCGCATGGCCGAGCGCCTGCAGCGCCACATGCTGGCCAGTGGCGGCGGTGCACCGGTGGGCGCACTGGGCGCTGACCCGGAGTCGCTGGCGGCCGGCAGCATGGTTGCGCAGCCGGCGGCAGCTGGCCCGCATGATGGCCCCAAGGTTGGCCGCAACGATCTTTGCCCCTGCGGTTCGGGCAAGAAATACAAGCATTGCCACGGTCAGCTGAGCTGAGCAACGAAGAAACCCCGCCTCGGCGGGGTTTCTTTTGGATTGTCTTTGGTGGCTGTTGCAGGAGCGCACCCTGTGCGCGATCACGGCGTTACCGCTACGTAGGTCTTTCGCGCACAGGGTGCGCTCCTACAGAGGGGGTGGCTGTATCAGTCGCCGCCGCCGGGCGGACGCTGGCGGTAAGGCTCGGCGTCCACGGCGATGTAGTGTGGCTCTTCTTCATCCAGGCGCAGTGCGGTGAGCTGGCCACCCCAGACGCAACCGGTGTCGATGGCGTAGACGCCCAGGCCTGAGAACCGGCCCAGTGCCGACCAGTGGCCGCATACGAAGCGCGTCTCGCGTCGGCGCATGCCGGGGACCTCGAACCAGGGATACATGCCCGGCTTCTGCGTCCCAGGAATGCCCTTGCTTTCGAAATCGATGCGTCCCTGCACATCGCAGTAGCGCATGCGGGTCAGCGTGTTGATCGAGGCGCGCATCCGTTCGATGCCCTGCAGACGGCTATTCCACGCGGCCGGACGATTGCCGAACAGATTCTTCAGGAGCCGCGGATGACGTGGGCTACCCAGTTCCCGTTCGATCTCCTGCGCAGATCGCTGCGCCTGGCGCAGGGTCCACGATGGAGCCAGGCCCGCATGCACCATGGTCCAGTTGAGTTGTTCGTCATGATGCAGCAACTTTTGCGAGCGTAGCCACTCAAGCAGCACGGGCGCGTCGTCGGCGAACAGCACCTCGCGCAGCTCCGGGTTCACCTTGGACTGCGCTTCGGGGCGCCGCTGGGCGATCGCCAGCAGGCTCAGGTCGTGGTTGCCCAGAGTGACCACCGACTGCTCGCGCAGGCCGTGGATCAGACGCAGGGTCTCCAGCGACTGTCCGCCGCGGTTGACCAGGTCGCCGCAGAACCACAGGCGGTCGCTGGCCGGATCGAAGCGGAGCTTGTCGAGCAGGCGTTCGAGTTCGGGACGGCAACCCTGCACGTCGCCGATGGCGTACGTAGCCATCAGTGCAGCGTTCGCGGAATGGACAGCGTGAACGGCGGAATCGGCGCCTCGAAGCGGGTGCCGTCGTCCGCCAGCATTTCATAGCTGCCCTGCATCACCCCGACTGCCGTTTCCAGCACGGCGCCCGAGGTGTATTCGTATTCGTCGCCCGGTCGAATCCACGGCTGCTCGCCGACGACGCCTTCCCCGGTCACCTCTTCGACCTTGCCATTGGCGTCGGTGATGACCCAGTGGCGCGTCAGCAGGCGCGCAGGGACATCGCCCGCGTTGTGCAGAGTGATCGTGTAGGCGAAGACGTAGCGGTTGTCGCCGGGACGGGATTGATCGGGGACAAAGCGGGGTTCGACCTGCACGTCGATCGTGTAGGAAGATCTTTCGTTCATGCCGAGATTGTACGGGTTGTCGCCGTGCATGGGGAAAGCTTGCGTTGAAACGGCTGAATAAGCGTCAACCGCGGGACTTTGGTAGCTCGTTTTTGTTCGACGGCTCAGCGGTGACTTGGGGCATTGTGGCCGGTTGTTACGTCGTCGCGGGGCTGCCGCATCGGCGACACCCCACCCTCAACCGACCGTAACTTTGGCCAGACGCACGTAGTCATGCGGCGAAAGGGTTTCGGCGCGTGCCTTGGGGTCCACGTCCGCGGCGATGATGGCGCTGCTGTCCATGACATTTTTGAGCGCATTGCTGAGCGTCTTGCGACGCTGGGCGAAGGCCGCCTTGACGATGGTGTAAATCCGTTCGGGATCGGCATCGGGCAACTCCTCGCGTGCCAGTGGCACCAGCCGCACTACCGCCGAGTCGACCTTCGGCGGCGGGCGAAAGGCGCCGGGCGGTACCGTGAACAACGGTTCGACGCGACAGGCCAGCTGCAACATGACCGAGAGTCGTCCATACACCTTGCTGCCAGGTTCGGCCGCCATGCGGTCGACCACTTCCTTCTGCAACATGAAGTGCATGTCCTGGATGGCGCGTGCGTGCTCGACGCAGTGGAACAGGATCGGACTGGAGATGTAATACGGCAGGTTACCAGCCACGCGCAGGCGCTCGACACCCTGGCGATGCGCGAGAGCGGTGAAGTCCACCTTGAGCACGTCCGCGTGGATGATGTTCAACTCGCCAACACTGGCGGCCCGCGCCTTGAGAGCGGGGATCAGGTCCGTGTCCAGCTCGATGGCGGTGAGCTTGCCTGCCGCGGCAAGCAGCGGCAGCGTCAGTGCACCTTCGCCCGGGCCGATCTCCACCACGAAGTCATCGGCGCGCGGCGAGATGGCGCTGACGATCCGCTCGATATAGCGCTTCTCGTGGAGGAAGTGCTGGCCAAAACTTTTCTTGGGGCGGGCATTCATAGCGGGAATTCGGGGCCTGTATTCAGGTGCGTGGACATCATGCGAGGTCGCCGGGAAGGAGAATGTGAGTTTGTGGCTGACGGGCGTATCAGCGGGCATGCCGTGCCAGCAGATCCAGCGCCAGCCGCGCCGCCGCGATCAGGCTTGCCGGATCCGCTCGGCCGGTTCCGGCGAGATCCAAGGCCGTGCCGTGGTCCACTGAGGTGCGGATGAAGGGTAGTCCCAGCGTGAGATTGACCGTGCGGTCAAAGGCCTCGCTCTTGAGCACGGGCAGGGCCTGGTCGTGGTACATCGCCAAGACCGCATCGTAGCGTTCACGCTGGGCGGGCACGAAGGCGGTGTCGGCGGGTAGCGGCCCGATCAGTTGCATGCCTTCAGCGCGTAGCGTGTCCAGCAAGGGGATGATCGTATCGATCTCCTCACGCCCGAGATGACCACCTTCTCCCGCATGGGGGTTGAGGCCCAGCACGGCGATGCGCGGTTCGCCAAAGCCGAACTTGTCGCGCAATTCGCGCTGAACGATGCGCAGGACGCGTTCCAGCATTGCCTGCGTAACGGCAGCCGGCACCGCCGACAGGGGTAGGTGTGTCGTGGCCAGCGCCACGCGCAGCTCGGGACTGGCCAGCATCATGACCACGTCGGCGTGGGCGCGCTCGGCGAAAAATTCGGTATGTCCGCTGAAGCGAATGCCCGCTTCGTTGATGGCCGACTTTTGCAGCGGAGCAGTGACCACGGCAGCGTAGCGTCCTGCCATGCAGCCGTCTGCCGCCTCGGCGAGCGTGGCCAGCACATGGCGCGCATTGCGTGGATCAGGCTGCCCCGGGACTTCTTGCGTATCCAGCGGCAGATGACGGACGCGCAGTTCGCCGGGACGCCGAGTGCAAACAGGCGTCGAGTCGTCGTCGATAAGCTCGACTGACAGGCCGCAGCGGTCAGCGGCTCGCTGCAGCAGATGGCGATCGGCGACCGCAACGAAATTGGCCGCCAGCGGAGTGGCGGCCAATCGGATCAACAGCTCTGGGCCGATCCCCGCCGGCTCACCCGCAGTGATGGCAAGCCGGGGTAGGGTCTCGTTGCTCAACGTCGTCTCAGGGAGACTTCGCCGTGCTCTGCTGCTCGCCAGGCTCGCGCAGCTCGGGCACCAGGATGTTCACGTAGGCGTTGGAACGCATCTCGCGCAGGTAGTCTTCATAGACCTGCTCGGCCTTGCGGTTGCCGATGGCCTGACGGGCCTGATTGCGTGAGATCTCGTCCGTGCGGTCGGCCTGACGGGTGCCCAGGCGCTCCAGGATGTGCCAGCCGGCTTCACTCTGGAACGGCGGCAAGACCTGGTTGTCTTTCATCTCGCCCAGGTGCTGGGCAATGATCGAACCCCAGTCCTGCAGCTGGAACCAACCCATGTCGCCGCCATTGTTGGCGGTGGTGTCGTCCTTGGAGTTTTCCTTGGCCAGCTTGGCAAAGTCCTCGTGCTTGTTGACCAGGCGGCTGTAGATATCCTCGGCCTTCTGGCGAGCCTGTTCCTGGGTCATCAGCTCGCTGGGGCGGATCAGGATCTGGCGGGCGTGGATCTCCTGCACCACCTGGCGGCTGGGCGCACGCTGCTCAATCAGCTTGAGAATATGGAAGCCGGTAGGGCCGCGCATGGCCGGCGAGACGTCGCCCGCCTTCATGTTGCCGACCGCGTCGGCAAAGGCCGGCGGGATCTCGTCCATGCGGCGGAAGCCCAGGTCGCCGCCGTCGAGCGCGTCCTGGGCATCGGAGTAGCGGATGGCCGCAGCGTGGAAGTCCATGCCGCCCTTGATGGCGTCGACCGCCTGGGTGGCCTTGTCCTGGGCTGCCTTGATGTCGGCGGCGGTGGCGCCGGCCGGCAGGCTCACCTGGATGTGAGCCAGGTGCACTTCACCGGCCTTGTAGGACGGGCTGGCCAGCATGTTGTTGATTTCGCT
>DASXND010000358.1:0-5175 GCA_036495265.1 Dyella sp. | reverse complement strand
GGCTCTCCCACGGTCTCGCCGTCACTGCACGCATGACGGCGAGATGAGCTTCGAGCGTTGGATCAGACGTTGACCACGTGCATCATCGCTTCGTGGTAGCGGGTGCCGGCGGCGATGTCGGGCGGGAAGATCGCGTCGATCGCTTTCAGCTCCGCCGCACTGAGGGTGATGTCGAGTGCGCCCAGGTTCTCGTCCAGGCGCACGCGGCGCCTCGTACCGGGAATCGCCACCACCTCGTTGCCCCGGGCCAGTACCCAAGCCAGCGCCAGTTGTGCCGGCGTGCAACCCTTGTCGGCAGCGAGGGACTTCACTTTGTCGACCAGCTGCAGGTTGCGCGTGAAATTCTCGCCCTGGAAGCGCGGCGATTGGCGACGGTAGTCGTCCGCGTCGAAATCATCGGGGCTGGCGAATGCGCCGGTGAGGAAGCCTCGGCCCAGCGGCGAGTACGCGACCAGGGCGGTGCCCAGGCGGCGGCAGGCGTCGAGCATGCCGTTCTCTTCCGGGTCGCGTGTCCACAGCGAGTACTCCACTTGCAGCGCCGCGATGGGGTGCACCTTGCTGGCGCGTTCCAGCGTGGCGCCGGATGCTTCGGACAGTCCCAGGTAGCGCACCTTGCCGGCCTTCACCAGGTCAGCCATGGCGCCGACGGTGTCCTCGATCGGCACGCGCGTATCCACGCGGTGCTGGTAGTAGAGGTCGATATGGTCCAGCCCCAGGCGCTTGAGGCTGGCGTCGCAGGAGGCGCGTACGTAGGCCGGGCTACCGTCGAAGCCGCGCTTCGACGGATCGGTGGGGTCGCGCACGATGCCGAACTTGGTGGCGACGAAGGCCTGCTCGCGACGGTCGTGGATCGCTTTGCCCACCAGCACCTCGTTGGTGAAGGGACCGTAGGCGTCAGCGGTGTCGAGCAGGTTGAGGCCACGCTCCAGCGCGTGGTGGATGGTGGCGATGGATTCGGCGTCATCGTGCGCGCCGTAGAAATCGCTCATGCCCATGCAGCCGAGGCCGAGGGCGGAGACGAGGGGACCATTCTTGCCGAGCTGTCGTGTTTGCATGGGGTAGGGCTCGCTGGGTGGGATGGCGAGCATTCTTCGCCATGACGGCTTCGTGATAAATGATCAATAATCGCCATATCTGTTGCCAAAATCGCCAACAATCGCCATGGACCGACTGCAAGCCATGCGGGTATTCACCCGGATCGTTGAACTGGGCAGCTTCACGCGCGCTGCCGACGACCTGAGCCTGCCGCGCGCCACCCTGACCCACACCATCAAACGGCTGGAGGAGCGGGTAGGCGCGCACCTGCTGCAGCGAACCACGCGCAGCGTCCGTCCGACCCGCGACGGCGAGGTGTACTACAACCACTGCGTGCGCCTGCTGGCCGATCTCGACGCGGTGGAGGCGGATTTTCGCGAAGCCGCCGTGCTGCCCAAGGGCACATTGCGGATCGACCTGGCCTCGTCGCTGGCACGGCACGTGCTGATTCCGGCGCTGCCGGACTTTCTTGCACGTTATCCGCAGATCGATCTGGATATAGGTACCAGCGACCGCTTCGTCGATCTGGTGCAGGAAGGTGTGGATTGTGTCTTGCGCTCCGGCGAATTGCAGGACTCCACCATGGTCGCACGCCGTGTCGCCACGCTGGCGCAGGTCACCGTGGCCAGTGCGGACTATGTGCGGCGCCACGGCCTGCCGCGGACGCTGGCCGACCTGCAGCACGGGCACGTGGCGGTGACCTGGGCGTCGCCGACCACACGCCGCCAGACGCCGCTGGAATTCATGGTGGGCCGCAAGATGCGCGAGATCGCATTGCCTGCCCGCGTCACCGTCAGCGGCACCGAGGCTTACCTCACCAGTTGCGAAGCCGGCCTGGGCATTGCCCAGTTTCCGCGTTACCGCATCGAGGACGCGCTTGCAGAAGGCCGCTTGGTGGCGCTATTGCCGGCGACGCCGGCTCCGTCATTGCCAGTCAGCGTGCTCTACCAGTCGCAACGTCAATTGCCACTGCGATTGCGGGTGTTCATCGACTGGGTGGCCGAGCTGATGGGTCATGTGCGTTAGCCGTTCCCCGCGCTTGAGCAAGGCGGCGAAGGTATCGCGACGGATGGATCGCACGCCCCTACTTTCCCAATTCTTGAAGCGCCTCTTGCAAGGGCGCTGCCGAGACCCTGACGATGCCGTCGAGCGGCGTATCCATCTCCAGGATCACAAAGATGGCTCCGGCGGCGGACAGCGCGCATACCAGGAAAAAGAAGATGACCGTGGCATTGCGGGGCGCGAACAGTCCGAACGTGCCGAAGATGACTGTCAGCCACGACACCAGCACGATCAGCAGCAAGGTGGGAAGCGAGCCCCGTTTCTGCAGCAGGGCCAGTGAGCGGGCAGCGAAGACGCTGTCGGCAATATCGAGGGCGCGCGCTTGCATTTGCCGCTGGATGGCCGTCGTCGGCGAGAGCTGGGTCAGCTTGCGTTGGAAATCTTCGAGATGTGCAAGTATTTCGGGACTTTCGAGCCTGGCGAGCTCGTTGGAGTTGCCGGAGGTCAGCAGGTCGACCCATATCGCATAGTTTTGCTTTAGCGATACGCGAAGGTCGTGGGCTTCGGGGCCGTACTGCGCCAGCTCACGGTCGAGCTGGAGGACGGTGACCGCGTTGCGAACGAGGTCGGCGCTGACCGTGTCGAACGAGTTCTTCGCCGAGGATGTAAGCAGGCCGAGCACCAGCGCCGCGATGGTGGCGACCAAGCCGGTAGCCAGCTTGATGGTGCTGCTCGACTCGTCGCTCAGGTGATGCTCCGGCAAGCGAGTGCGCACATAGAGCCCGAGCATCGCGCTGGCGAAGACACAGACGAAGATGGTCAGGGCAATCAGCAGATGTGTCATCGACCACGTCCTTCCACTAGCCGGAACCGCCATCGCCGGCGTCTGGTTGCCATGGTAGGCAATGTATGCGTTGCGACAGAGTGATCAGGCCACGTGAGCCGGGTGGGACCTTGCAATGAGAGCTCGTCATCCCAGCGGAAGCTGGGATGACGAGCAAATTAGCTACCGGGATGACAATGTGTTCGTCGGCGCCGGTCTGCAGCGACCCATCTCAATCCACAAATGCTGGACGCTTGCTGATTCCACCCGCCGTACGCAGCGCATTGGCATCCATCAGCTTGCCTTCCATCATCACCACATCGGTATGGCGCAGGTCGCCGATATTCACCGCCGGGTTGCCGTCGACCAGCACGAGGTCGGCCGACTTGCCGACATGGATGGTGCCGGTGCGCTCGTCGGCGCCCACGAGATGCGCGGTCGCGACGGTGGCGCTGGCCAGCGCTTCTTCATTGGTGAAACCGGCCTGCACGTAGAGTTCAAGCTCGCGCACCAGTTCCAGTCCCGAACCATCGGTCCCGGCCACGATCGGTACGCCCGCCTTATGCATGGCGGCGACCAGGGCCTGCAGCTTGGCGAAGCTGGCGCGATAGTCGGCGCGGGTCAGATCTTGCGGAACCGCGAAACCGCCCTGGCGAAAGCCGCGTTCGACCGCCGGCGGCAAGGTACCCACAAACGGTGCATAAGCCGGCGAGAGATCGCCGTTCTCCGGCACAAACAGGCTTTCGGCCACCACCAGGGTCGGGTCCGATGCGATCTTGCGCTGCGCCATGCTGGCGATCAGTGACTTCATCGGGTCCTTGGTGAGATCGACATCCTTCGCATAGCGACCCGGGCCCTCAAAGCGTGCCATGCCATTGGATACCTTCACCACGGAGTCCGGCATCGCCTGCATCATCACGAAGTAGATGTGAGTGATTTCGTCGTAGCCATCGGCAATGGCCTCGTTCGGCCGCATGCCGGCGGGGAGATGCCCATGCACATGCAGGCCAAGTCGATGCGCTTCGGCCGCGGTGGCGGGGACCCAGGCCGGATTGAAGGTGCCGTAGATCTTGATCGCATCGAAGCCGTCGGCCTTGGCCTTGCGCACCAGGGCGAGCGCTTCGTCCTGCGACGTGGCCACGCTGGCCACCTGGGCGGTATTGGGGCCCTTACCGTCGATTAGCGAGGACGGATAGACCTTCGGGCTCAGCAGCTCGCCCTTCGCACGACGCGCCGCGCGCGCCATGGTCAGTTCGTTGATATTGCCGGGGTCTCGTACCGAGGTGATGCCAAGCGACAGCAACATCGGGCCGGCGGCGTCGTCGGGTACATGCTGGTGGGAATCCCACAGGCCAGGCACGAGCGTCTTGCCCTGGCCGTCGATCACCTGCGCGTTCTTGGGCACGGTGACCGATGCGGCAGGTCCGACCTGGGTGATCACGCCCTTGTCGACCAGCACGGTTTGGCCATCCGCAAAGTGAGAGCCGTCGAGGAAGGCGCGCACGTTGGTGAAGGCCACCGGGCCCGTCGGCGTCTTGAGCAGCTTGGGTACCAGCGCTTTCGAACTCAGTGCCAGGGCATCCGACTGGGCTTTCTCAAGCACGGGCTGCGCACTCTCGTAACCAACTGGCATCCAGGACAGGCCGTTGACGAAGGCGAAGAACTTGCCCGACGCATCGGCCCATACCGGGATGGGCGTGTTGGCGACGCCGGTGATCGCATAAGCCGTCACCTTCTTCTTGGTGGCGCCATCGCCCACCATGGCGGTGGTGAGCTCCTCGGCGTGCGCCTGGCCACCGGGCAAGAGCGCGATCGACTTGTTGGGCGAAGCCAACAGCTTCTCCAGCATATCGGCGGTGAGGTCCATGGGTCCGCCAAAGCTCACGTATTCGGCCGCTGCCTTGTACGGTGCTGAGCCTGCATCCACCTGGCTCTTCCAGGCGGCCGTGCCGTCCTTCACCGAGAAGGTTTCCGCGGCATCGCCTTGCGGTATATGGCCGCGAATGACGACGTGGTTGAACATGCCATCGCCACCCGTGGTGGCTGCACTATCCATCTCGAACACCTGGCCACGCAGCACCATGCTTTCGCGGCCCATATGGGTGCCGTCGGCGGCGGTCCAGCGCGCCGACGTGCCGTGCTTGCCGGCCGTCGACATGATGGTGAAGTGCTGTGCGTTGGAAGGTGGAGTGGCGAGCTGCTCGGTGGGCGTAGCGGTGCCGGCGAGACAGGGCAGGGCGAAACACAAGGCGAACACGACGAGCGGGGCGCGCATGGGAAAGCCTCCGATGGGTTCGCACGGAGTATGGGTGAGT
>DASXND010000357.1:0-6793 GCA_036495265.1 Dyella sp. | reverse complement strand
TCCCGGCTTCGCCGACTCGGCCTTCCAGCTCGGCGTGACCCAGGGCCAGACCTTCTCGGCCGCCACCGGCGACAACGGCTCCTATCCGTGCCCGATCGGCAGCACGGCACCGCAGAACGGCGCCTACGGCAGCACCACCACGCTATCGGTGAACTACCCGGCGAGCTCGCCCTATGTGGTGGCCGCAGGCGGTACGACCTTGAACACCACCTCGGCCGACAGCTACACCTCGGAAGCCTCCTGGCCATATAGCGGCGGCGGCGTCAGCAGTTCGGAAGCGAGGCCAAGCTGGCAGTCGAGCAGCTACGCCCACCGCTCGGTGCCCGATGTGGCCTTCGATGCGGACTGGACGAACTCGCCGATCATCGTCTACTTCACGGCGAGCTCCACTTCGGGCATCCCACAGTCGGGCTACTACACCAACGGCGGCACCAGCCTGGCCTCGCCGCTGTTCGTCGGTGCCTGGGCGCGCCTTGAGTCGGCCAACGGCAACGGACTGGGCTTCGCCTCGCCGGCGCTCTACGCCTACTCCAGCCAGTTCCCGTTCCACGATGTCACCACCGGCAACAATGGCTACTACTCGGCCACCACCGGCCGTGACAACGCGACCGGCTGGGGTAGCTTCGACATCCAGTCGGCGGCCACCTTCATCAGCGCCACGCCTGGCTTCAACACAGCCACGCATCCGTAAGCAGTCACGCAGATGCACAAGGGGCGGCCCATGGCCGCCCCTTGTGTCTCACCCGGCAAGGAAGTTCGAACGCCCTTGCCTCACTCGAACGCGCCGACGAAGGAATCGGGCGCGTAGTTCTCGAACTTGGTGTAGTGGCCCAGGAAGGTGAGCTTCACCGTATCGGTCGGACCGTTACGCTGCTTGCCGATGATGATTTCGGCAAGGCCCTTATCGGGCGATTCCTTGTTGTAGTACTCGTCGCGGTAGATGAACATGATCACGTCGGCGTCCTGCTCGATAGCGCCCGATTCGCGCAAGTCGGACATCATCGGACGCTTGTCGGCGCGCTGCTCCAACGAACGGTTCAACTGCGACAGCGCGATCACCGGACACTGCAGTTCCTTGGCGAGGCCCTTGAGCGAACGGGAGATCTCCGAGATCTCAGTCGCGCGGTTTTCCTTGTTGCCCGGCACCTGCATCAGCTGCAGGTAGTCGATCACGATCAAGCCAAGGCCGCCGTGCTCGCGATGCAGGCGGCGGGAACGCGAGCGCAACTCCACTGGAGACAGGCCGGGCGTGTCGTCGATGAAGATCTTCGCCTCGGACAGCAAGGCGATGGCATTGGTGACGCGCGGCCAATCCTCCTCGGCCAGGTCGCCGTTACGCAGATGCTGCGCGTGGATGCGGCCGACCGACGAAATCATACGGAAGGCCAGCTGCGAGGCCGACATTTCCATCGAGAAGATCGCCACGGCCTTCTTGCCACGCATCGCCACCGCTTCGGCGATGTTCACCGAGAACGCCGTCTTGCCCATGGAGGGACGCGCCGCGACGATGATCAAGTCGGAGGGCTGCAGGCCCGAAGTGAGCTCGTCCAGATCGGAAAAGCCGGTGGAGACACCGGTGAGCTGACCCTTGTTCTCGAAGCGCTCGGACAGAATGCGGAACGCATCCTTGACCGCTTCGCGCATCGACACCGTATCTTTCTTGCCGCGGGCGCCCGATTCGGCGATCTTGAAAACCGCCTGCTCGGCGCGCTCGAGCACCTCCTGCACGCCCATCCCTTCGGGCTGATAGCCGTCCTCGGCGATGCCCGTGCCGGCGTCGATCAGCTGGCGCAGCACCGACTTCTCACGCACGATTTCCGCGTATGCGGTGATGTTCGCTGCGCTGGGCGTGGTGTTGGCCAGGTCGATCAGGTAGGAGGCGCCACCGACCATCTCACCCAGGCCATTGGCCTCGAACCAGTCGCCCAGGGTCACCGCATCGCACGGCATGCCCTTGGCCGCCAGCTCGGTGATGGCACGCCAGATCAGGCGGTGGTCCTTGCGATAGAAATCCTGCTCGCTCAGGCGGTCGGCCACCTTGTCCAGCGAGTCCGGCGACAGCATGAGGCCGCCCAGTACGGCTTGCTCCGCGTCAATCGAACTCGGCGGCACGCGTAGCGCGTCGATGTTGGAAGGAAGCTTGCGCTCGGAACGACCGTAGCGCTCAGGGCGATCGGAACGATCAGTAACGAAGGGCATCAAGATTCCTCGCGGCGGACCGGCACACATTCGCCGGCGGCATGGCGTTGGGCACAGAGCATACGCGGCGCGATCTCATGCCGCGAGACAATAAGTCTGTGGATAACCTGTGCGCAGACGTGGATAACTGCCAGCACAAAAGCAGACGGGCGCCCTGGAGGCGCCCGTCCGGGTACTACTAGCGATGGATCGGCTTACTTTTCGCCGACCACAATCACTTTGACCTTGGTCTGCACGTCAGCGTGCAGGCTGATCACGACCTCGAACTCACCGGTGTGACGGATCGGGCCTTCGCCCTGGATCACTTCACCCTTGTTCACGTCGTGACCGGCCGCCTCGAGAGCCTCGGCGATTTCGCGCGGGCCGACCGAGCCGTACAGCTTGCCTTCCGGGCTGGCGTTAGCGGAGATGGTCACGGAGACCTCCTCCAGCTTGGCCTTGCGGCCTTCGGCACCGGACAGCTGGTCCTTGGCCTTGGCTTCGTACTCGGCGCGACGCTTCTCGAAAGCTTCGAGGTTGACGGCGTTGACCGGCACGGCCTTGCCCTGCGGCAGGAGGTAGTTACGGCCGTAACCCGGCTTCACATTGACCTTGTCGCCAAGGTTGCCGAGGTTGCGGACTTTCTCAAGAAGAATCAGCTGCATGATGGTTCCTTTTCGTTAGCACCGGTGAGGCCCGGTGCAGCCGTGGACGGCTGTCCGAAGAGTTGACGTGCACGCCCGACCGCAAGGCCGGACGTGCGCCACGATCAGATGTCGTGGTTGTCGGTGTACGGCAGCAGAGCCAGGAAGCGAGCGCGCTTGATCGCGGTCGCCAGCTGACGCTGGTAGCGAGCCTTGGTGCCGGTGATGCGGCTGGGAACGATCTTGCCGTTCTCAGTCACGTACTGGCGCAGGGTGTTGAGATCCTTGTAATCGATCTCTACGACTTTTTCGGCCGTGAAGCGGCAGAATTTGCGGCGGCGGAAGAACTTGGACATGTCGTGGCTCCTGATCAGTCGTCGCTGTCGCGATCGTTATCGCGGTCGTCGCGCTCGCGACGTGCCGGGCGCTCGTCACCGTCGCTGTCGTCATCGCGGCGACGCGAGGTCTTGGCGTCATCCTTTTCCTTGCTCTTAAGGATGAAGGACTGCTCGATGTCGGCCGCATCGCGGCGAACCACCAGGTGGCGCAGCACGGCGTCGTTGAAGCGGAAACCCGACTCCAGCTCGTTCAGCGCGTTCTGGCTCACTTCGATGTTGAGCATGACGTAGTGAGCCTTGGCCAGGTTCACGATCGGGTAGGCCAACTGGCGGCGGCCCCAATCTTCCAGGCGATGGATCTTGCCACCGTCGGTCTCGATCAGCGCTTTGTAGCGCTCGATCATCGCGGGGACCTGCTCGCTCTGGTCAGGGTGGACCAGAAACACAACTTCGTAATGTCGCAGGGACATTGTTGGGTAACTCCTTGTGGATGCGGCCTTGCGGCCTCGCAGCCTCCCGCCCTAAGGGGGGTGAGGCAAGGTTCCATCCGAGCCATTCGGGCGCGGACAGAAGCGGGATTATAAGGTAGATGGAGCAAGCAACGCAAGGAAAACGACGCAAGCGGCTGAAAAACAAGCCGTCATCCCAGCGTGACCAGCCCTTCGGCTGTTAAAAGCCGCTGGGATGACGGCTCGATATCGGGACGTTCTCAGCCGACCGTAAAGCTCTCGCCACAACCGCATTCGCCGGTGGCGTTGGGATTGTGGAAGACGAAACTGGCGTTCAGACCCTGGCGCTGAAAATCGATGACGGTACCGTCCACGAGAGACAGACTCTTGCTGTCCACGATTAGCGGCACACCGTCGACGTTCACGAGTTGGTCGTCACTGTCTAGCGCATCGGCCAGGTCCACCACATAGCCGAAACCGGAGCACCCCGTGCGCTTCACACCAAAGCGTACGCCCGCGGCATTCGGCGTACCGGCCAGAAACTGGCGCATACGTTCGCTGGCGGCGGGAGTAATAGTGATGGTCATGGCTGCAGAGGATACCGGGCGTTGCGAGGTTCGGAAATCCAGGCGCGAAGGGTCGCTACCTGAACGATGCGTACATTATCATGTCGAACTTGGTCTTACGCGTCCGATATGCGGCGCCCAGCAGGAGTTTCAATCCATGGCGGTGGTGGTTAGTCCGATGTTATGCAGCGTGAAGCAGGCTCTTTCCGGTGGCATCGAAGCCGGCAACACCGTGACCGTGCGCGGCTGGGTCCGCACCCGGCGCGATTCGAAGGCGGGCCTGTCCTTCGTCAATGTGAGCGATGGTTCCTGCTTCGATCCGATTCAGGCGGTGGTTACCGACCAGGCCCCCAATTACGAAAGCGAAGTGAAGCATCTCACCGCCGGCGCTGGCGTGATCGTCACCGGCATCCTGGTGGCCTCGCAGGGCAAGGGCCAGCGTTTCGAGATTCAGGCCAACGAAGTAACGGTCACCGGCTTCGTCGACGATCCGGAAACCTACCCGATCCAGCCCAAGCAGCACTCGATGGAGTTCCTGCGCGAAGTGGCGCATCTGCGTCCGCGCACCAACCTGTTCGGCGCCGTGACCCGCGTGCGCCACACCATGATGACGGCGATCCATCGCTGGCTCACCGAACAGGGCTTCTTCTGGATCAACACGCCGATCATCACCACGTCCGATGCCGAGGGCGCAGGCGACATGTTCCGCCTGTCCACCCTGGACCTGGCCAACTTGCCGCGCACGGAGAACGGCAAAATCGATTTCCGCAAGGACTTCTTCGGGCGCGAAGCGTTTCTCACCGTGTCCGGCCAGCTCAATGTCGAGGCCTATTGCCTGGCGATGAGCAAGGTCTACACCTTCGGCCCCACCTTCCGCGCCGAGAATTCCAACACGCCGCGCCATCTGGCCGAGTTCTGGATGGTGGAACCGGAAATCGCGTTCGCCAACCTGCACGACAACGCCGACTGCGCCGAGGGCTTCCTCAAGGCCATCTTCAAGGCGGTGCTGGACGAGCGCCAGGATGACATGGCGTTTTTTGCCGAGCGCGTGCAGCCCGACGCGATCAGCCGTCTGGAAGCATTCATCGCGCAGCCGTTCGAACGCATCGACTACACCGACGCCATCGAGATCCTGAAAAAGTCCGGCCAGAAGTTCGAATTCCCGGTCGCCTGGGGTATCGACCTGCAGACCGAGCACGAGCGCTATCTCGCCGAGAAACACATCGGCCGTCCGGTGGTGGTGATGAACTACCCCGAGCAGATCAAGGCCTTCTACATGCGCCTCAACGACGACGGCAAGACCGTCGCCGCCATGGACGTGCTGGCCCCAGGCATCGGCGAGATCATCGGTGGTGCGCAGCGTGAGGAGCGCCTGGACTATCTCGACCGCCGCATGGCTCAGTTCGGCCTCGATCCGGCCACCTACGGCTGGTATCGTGATCTTCGCCGTTATGGCACCGTGCCGCACGCAGGCTTCGGCCTCGGTTTCGAGCGCTTGCTGGTCTATGTGTGCGGCCTATCCAATATTCGCGACGCCATCCCCTACCCGCGTGCCGCGGGGACGGCCGAATTCTGACCCACACGAATCGCCTTATGCATTATCGCCTCCCTGTCGCCACTGCTTTCATCGTTTTCGTCCTGCTGCTGGTGAGCGGCTGCCATAGCGTGAAAACGCTGGTGCCGCCCAACCTGAGGCCGCCGGAGAACAACCGCAGCAGTCTCGATGCGGCCAAGACCGAATTGCAGACGGCGACGCCGTGCTGCACGACGTTTGCGGACTTCTCGTTCGAGAACGCCCTGCCCTGGCAACCGAAGAAGTTCGTGCTGGGGCCGGGTAGCCTGGTCGGCAATCTCAATGGCGAGCGCAGTTATTTCCTCAGCTTCAGCCTACCGCGCGAAGCCCAGCTTCCGTACCACGTCGCGTTCAAGTCCGAGTTGAATGGCCGCTGGCTGCGCTCCAGCTACCTGTTCGCGCCCACCGTGGTGGTGCTGGACGAAGCGTTCCAGCCGATCAGCTCGCAAGATGTCGGCTTGTGCGAACACATGGGCTGGACGGACGAAACTTCCGGCGCCTTCGGCAGCGTGGAAATCACCGACAAGCGTGCGCGTTACCTGGTCCTGTACAGCTCGGCCAAGCAACAGGCCAGTAACACCTACTGGGAACAATCGCCGGCATCCTTCTCGGCCGAAGCACCGGTGAAAATGGCTGCCGCCGGCAGCTTCAAAGTGCCGCACGGACCGGATGGCGCGGTCTGGATCGGGCTGATGAACAACGCGTTCAAGGATGCCGTGAACAATGCCATCTGCGGCAAGCCCGAACAGGGCAACGGCGTGCTCAACACGCTGCGCGATTCCCTTCCCGTGCCGGGATGGGGGAGCTCCAGCAGCAAGAGTGCCGATGCCAAGAACAATGGCGCGACGTCCAGCGATGGCGCGTCATCGGCATCGAACGCCGGTGCCGGCAAAAGCTGATCTCCTGAATTTTAAAAACCGACTACTGAAGACAGGCGCGGCATGATCGAGCTCTACCTAACGTTACTGGTTGCTGGCGTCGTCAGCTTTGTGCTGCACTTCGTGGCGCAGTACCGAGTCGCTTCGCTGTTGCGCCACAAGCATCC
>DASXND010000356.1:0-5575 GCA_036495265.1 Dyella sp. | reverse complement strand
CCGTGCTCGGCGTGCGGGAACAACGCGGTCGTGATGGGCAAGCCCTCGGCCTGAAGCGACTTCAGTCGACGCAGGGTTTCCGCGCTCGGCGCGTCGATATCGTCCTCGCCAAGCATCCACAGTTGCGGTGTCTTCACCTTCCTGAGTACGGCCATGGAGTCGTAGTGCCACGGCGTATGGAACATGAACGCCTTGCCCTTCTCGCGAATCTCGTCAGCGGTATACGGCAGCACCATATAGCTGAAGTCGCCGCGTATATCCTTATACCAGGGCTCGTTGCGGTACTTGTTGCGGGCCGCATCCAGCTGCTCGTAACCCTGGGTCAGGTTGCTGGACAGGATCAGCCCGATGGCATCGGAGATTTCCCACGCCTTGTCGATGGTGGCCTGGTCATAGCCCTTGAGCTGCAGCTGGAACGCCACCGCCTCGCGGTCTTCCTCCAGCGGCGAGATGGCGAGGCCATAGCCGACCATGACGAAATCCACCTTGGTCCGCGTGGCGGCCAGTGGAGCGACCCAGCCACCCTGGCTGCCGCCGCGGAAACCGACACGCCCGGCGCGCGCGCCGGCCAGTGCGCGAGCCTCGCTGACGGCAGCCACGGCGTCGTTGGCGAGTACGCTGTAATCCTGCGTGTAGGTGCCGCCGGAATCACCGGTGCCGCGCTTGTCGTAGACGAACGCAGCGACACCTTCGGCCGGAAGCTGGCGCTGCATATGGTCATCGACTCTTGCAGATTCGTGCTCCGAGCCGTGGATCAGCACCACCATCGGCACCTTGCCCTTGCCTTCCGGAAGGATCAGCCGGCCAACCAGCTTGGTGCCACCTTCGCCGACAAAGATGGCGTCGTGCACTTCAAAGTGGATGCGCTGGCCGCCCATCCCGCCAAACGTGATGCCGCCCTTGGCACAGTCGGTGAATGTCACGTCCTTGCCGTCGGGGCGGGGCGTCCAGCCCCCGGTGCTGGTCCACGCATCCTTCTGGCCACGGGTCAGTTTGCCCGTGGTACCGTCGATGCGGCGCCAGCGCAACGTGCCATCGTCGCTGGGGGCGATGTCCAGTGAGCTGCCGTCCGTCAGTCGATAGGCTCCGACGTGACAGTCGACGACGGGTTGAGCGCTGCTGAGCAGCGTGGCCAACAGGATGGATAACATGCGCGTCCGTTGCGTGGTGTCAGTGGCGATGACCCTAACACCCACCTGCATCGGTGCCATTGGCCGCAAGTCATGCAAGGCCACAAGTCATGGCTTGCGTCATGCTTGCGTGATGGCGATCGCGGGAGAGCTTCATCGCGGTGCGCGGATGACTTGTGCCGCCGCGACGTCATGAAACCAATCACAAAGGTTTTGCCATGCTTCGTCTAAGCTGCGTCCTGGTACTCGCTGCAGGCATGCTGCTCATGGCCCCTGATGGGCAGGCAAAAGAGGCGCCTATCGCTAGCAAAGTGCGGGTCATCGGGCATCGGGGTGCGAGTGCATTGCGCCCGGAGCACACGCTGGCCTCCTATGGCAAGGCGATCGCCGATGGCGCCGATTTCATCGAACCGGATCTGGTGATGACTCGCGACGGTGTGCCCGTGGCTCGCCACGAGAACGAAATCGGCAGCACCACTGACGTCGCGCAACATCCCGAGTTCGCCGCACGCAAAACCACCAGGACGATCGATGGCCATGCCGTCACCGGCTGGTTTACCGAGGACTTCACGCTGGATGAGCTCAAGACGCTGCGTGCGCGCGAACGTCTGCCAGCGTTTCGCAGCACCGCTTATGACGGCCAGTTCCAGATTCCCAGCCTGGACGAGATCATCGATTTCGTCGCCACCGAAGCGGCCACCAGCGGCCGCGTGATCGGCATCATTCCCGAGATCAAGCACAGCACGTATTTCCAGCAACGCGGCCTGCCGATGGAAGATCGCGTGCTGGCGATGCTTGCCGCGCACGCCTATACGCGCAGCGCGCCCGTCGAGATCCAGTCGTTCGAGGTCGCCAACCTGCGCTATCTGCGGGACAAGCTGGGCAAGACCCATCCGAACATCCGCCTGCTGCAACTGCTCGATGACGCGGCCGCGCAGCCGTACGATGTGGTCGTTGCGGGCGGCAAGCTCACCTATGGCGACATGATGACGCCGACGGGGCTGCATGACATCGCCAGCTATGCCGATGCGATCGGCCCGAACATCCGCGCCATCATCCCGCTCGCTGCCGACGGCACGTTGGGGAAGCCAACATCGCTGGTGCATGATGCGCATGCAGCGAAGCTGGAACTTCATCCCTATACCTTCCGCCCGGAAAACCATTTCCAGGCCAGGAACTTCTGGCAGGGTAGCGATCCGAAGACCTTCAACGAGGCTGGTTCGATCGCCGAAATGCGCGCCTATCTCGATGCGGGTATCGACGCCTTTTTCACTGATGATCCGGCACTGGGTCGCCGGGCCGTCGATGGTCGCCAGGCTCTATAGGATGGGCCCGGACATCATCTCTCTTGCAGGGAGCCTCTCATGCGTATTTCCATGCGCCGTATCGTCGGCACCCTGTTGGCACTCGGCGTGGCCGTGCCGCTGGCGGCGGCCCCTGTGGTGCTCATTTCCATCGATGGCCTGCGACCCGTCGACGTGCTGGACGCGCAACATCGCGGCTTGAAGTTGCCCAACCTGCAGTCTTTCCTCACGCAGGGCGCCTATGCCGAAAGCGTGCGCGGCGTGCTGCCCACGCTTACCTATCCAAGCCATGCCACGCTGCTTACCGGCGTATCGCCGGGAAAGCATGGTATCGGGGGCAATCTCATCTTCGATCCGCACGATGAGAACGAGCAGCGTTGGGACTGGTACGCTACCGATATCAAGGTGCCGACCTTGTGGGACGAAGCACACGCCGCCGGGCTGCGCACGGCGAGCATCAATTGGCCAGTCAGCGTTGGCGCCGAAGTGGATTGGAACCTGCCGCAGATCTGGGGCAGCGGTGCCGCGGATACCCGCAAGCTGGTCGCTGCCATGGCGACGCCGGGCCTGTTGCCGGTGCTGGAGAAGCAACTGGGTACCTACGCCGACGGTGCGGATGAAAGTATCGCCGCAGATCGGACGCGTACGCGCTTCGCCATCGCGCTGATGGAATCGCGCAAGCCCGATTTCATGACCACCTATCTCGCCTCGCTCGACCGCGAGCAGCACGTGAGCGGGCCGGATACGCCGCCATCGCGCGTGGTGCTGGAACAGATCGATACCCTGGTAGGTGACCTGATCAAGGCGTCACGACGCGTGCATCCCGACTGCGTGATCGCGGTGGTATCCGATCACGGCTTTGTGCCGGTGCAGCACGATGTGAATCTCTACACGCCGTTTATTCAAGCCGGGCTGGTCACCGTCAAGGATGGCGCCGTGGCCGATTGGCAGGCGATGCCGTGGAACGATCGCGGCAGTGCAGCGATCGTGTTGCGTGATCCCGCCAATGTCGCGGTGCGCAAGAAGGTAGCCACGATGCTTGCCGGGCTTCAAAAGGACCCGGCCTACGGCATCGATCGCGTGGACGACAAGGCTGAAGTGATCAGACAGGGCGGCGCTGCGCAGGCCGAGTGGTTCGTGCTGTTCAAGCAGGGCTATGAAATGGGCCTGAAGCTTGATGCTCCGATGCCGTCGCCAAGCCCTTTCCGCGGCATGCACGGCTACGATCCGGCGTGGCCGCAGATGCGCGCAACCTTCCTGATCGAGGGCAAGGGCATCAAGGCGGGCAAGGATCTTGGCCAGATCGACATGCGCGATATCGCACCTACGATCGCTTACGTGCTCGGTGTAAAGCTGCCGCAGGCGGAAGGTAAATCGCTACTGCCGTAAAGGAGCCGCGAAAAGCCACCGCTCGCGCACCCGGCTACGCAACGATTTCGCGCTGGCTCTAAGATCGCGGTTCCATACGGGCACAGGGGCCGTGCATGTCCATGTCATCCATCGCCGATGCGCCACCCGGGTCACGACGGCCCGGCGTCGCCGTGGCGCTGCTGGGCGCCGCAGCCATCCTCGGTGCCGTGCTGGCCGGTCCGGGCCCGGCCGACGGCTGGCAGTGGTTGCACTGGATCAGCAAGCCCCTGGCGACGATGCTGATACTGTGGACGGCGTGGCGCATCGCTCCGCCGCTAACGGCGCGCTACCGGCGCTGGATCTCCATCGGCATGCTGTTCTCCTTGGCCGGCGATATCTTCCTGATGCTGCCGCAGGACGCCTTCGTCCCAGGGCTGGTGGCCTTTCTCATCGCGCACGTCTGCTTTATCCGGGCCATGCTGGACGATGCGCGCTTTGCGGCGCGTCCGTGGGCACTGCTGGCGTGTCTGGGTTACGGAGCGCTCAACCTGTGGCTGCTGTGGCCGTCGCTGCCGACGGCGCTTTATGTCCCGGTGGTGGTTTACGTGGCCGTGCTGGCGAGCATGGCCGGTCAGGCGGTGTCTCGCGCCTGGTGGCACGCCGGGGATGCGCTGGCCGGCCCGGCCCGGTGGGCGGCGGTGGGCGCGCTGCTGTTCATGCTCAGCGATACACTGATTGCCTGGAACCGGTTCCGCGTGGCCACACCGTGGGCGGCCTTGTGGATACTGGCCACTTACTATGCTGCGCTGTGGTGTCTGGCGCGTTCGATTCAACGGGTGAGCGGGACGGGTAAGCACGCGTGAACATGCAGGAAATCATCATTACCTGGGCCACGCCGGTGTTCTTCGCGCTGATCGCGCTGGAACTGCTGGTGGCGAAGCTACGCGGGCGCGTGGTCTATCACAGCAGCGATGCCATCAACAGCCTCGGCCTCGGCGTGATCTCGCAGATCGTGGCGGTCTTCAGCAAGCTGCTCACGCTGGGCATCTACGCATGGTGCGTGCAGCACTTCGCGGTGTTCGCGCTGCCGGCCAACAGCATCTGGGTCTGGATCAGCGCCTTGCTGCTGTACGACTTTTGCTACTACTGGCTGCATCGCTGCGGCCATGAAGTGAACATCCTGTGGGCTGCGCACGTGGTGCATCACCAGAGTGAGGACTACAACCTGAGCACGGCGCTGCGCCAGACCGGCAGTGGCGTCTTGCTGGGCTGGCTGTTCTACCTGCCGATGTCGATCATCGGCTACCCGCTGGAAGTGTTCGTGGTGGTGGCGCTGATCGACCTGCTGTACCAGTTCTGGGTACATACCGAGCTGGTGGGGCGACTGGGCTGGTTCGATCGGGTGTTCTGCTCGCCGTCCAACCATCGCGCGCATCATGCGGTGAACGACCGTTATCTCGATCGCAACTACGGCGGCATCCTGATCGTGTGGGACCGCTTGTTCGGCAGCTTCGTCGAAGAAGACGACACCGATCCGCCGATTTATGGTACCCGCTCGCCCTTGCGCAGCTGGAACCCGCTATGGGCTAACGCCGAGGTGTACTGGGCCACCTTGAAAGACGCCTGGCATGCGCGACGCTGGCGCGACAAGTGGCTGGTCTGGCTGAAACCGCCGGGCTGGCGACCGGCCGATGTCGCCGAGCGATTCCCCAAGCCGGCGTTCGAGATCCAGCGTGAACGCTATGCGCCGCAGTTATCGCGCGGGCTGGTCATCTACAGCCTGGTGCAGTT
>DASXND010000355.1:0-1563 GCA_036495265.1 Dyella sp. | reverse complement strand
ACCAGGAACATCACCACCGACAGGATCGCCAGTCCGAACACCGGATGCAGCGCCCAGCGGTCCAGCGCATCGTCGAGTTCGGCGGTGGCGCGCGGCATGGTTACCGTCGCGGCCAGCAGCTCACGCACCTGCGCATGCAGGTCAGCGCGACTGGCAGCATCGTCCGGCTGCGCCGGTGCGGCCTGCGGAATCTCGCCGTCCACCTGCTCGACCAGCGCCTTCACCCCATCACGTCGCACGGCGATGGTCTCCACCACAGGCATGCCCAGCCGACGCTGCAACTCCGGCACATCGATGACGACGCCGCGGCGACGCGCCGCATCCATCATGTTCAAGGCGAGCACGACCGGCCGGCCCAGGCGCTTCACTTCAAGCACGAAACGCAGATGCAGGCGCAGGTTGGTGGCATCGGCCACGCAGACGATCAGGTCCGGCGCCGCTTCGCCCGGATAGACGCCTTCGCATACGTCACGAGTGATCTGCTCGTCAGGGCTGTTCGCATCGAAGCTGTAGGTGCCGGGAAGATCGAGCAGGTGCAGCACGCGGCCCGACGGGGCGCTGAAGCGCCCTTCCTTGCGCTCGACGGTGACGCCGGCGTAGTTGGCCACCTTCTGGCGGCCACCAGTGAGTTGATTGAACAGCGCGGTCTTGCCGCAGTTGGGATTGCCGACCAGGGCGATGCGCAGCGTGCTGGCACTCATGCCGCCACCTGTGCGTTCACCACCACCCGAGCGGCTTCGCTGCGTCGAAGCGCGAAGCGGGTCGAGCCAATCTGGATCAACAGCGGGTCGGCGCCGAGTGGGCCTATCGCCACCACCCGGACCGGTTCGCCCTCCACGAACCCGAGGTCGCGCAAGCGCTGCGCAATCGGGTCGGAAGCATGAGCATCGTCCACTCGGTCCACCACGGCAGGAGACCCTTTCGGCAGGTCGGACAGGCGCACTGGCTACCACTCAAATAAGAATGGTTCGCATTGTACGGTATTCCGCCGTCGCCTGCAGTGCACCCGCAGCGGAAGTCCCCTGTTTATGATGTCCGTCCTTTCCGGGAGTCCCGCATGACCGCCAACCTCCAGATTGCCGACCAGGCCGGGGTCCGTCGCATCACCCTGAACCGCCCGCAGGTGCATAACGCGTTCGACGACGGGCTCATTGCCGAGCTGACCGCCGCCCTGGAAACGGCCGGGGCGGACCCCGCCGTGCGTGCCGTGGTCCTGAGCGGTGAAGGCGCAAGTTTTTCCGCTGGTGCCGACCTCAACTGGATGCGCGGCATGGCCGGCGCCAGCGAAGCGGAAAATCGCCAGGATTCGCTGCGACTCGCGCGCCTGATGCGCAGCCTGCAATACCTGCCCAAGCCGACCATCGCCCGCGTCAACGGCGCCGCCTACGGCGGCGGCGTGGGCCTGGTCGCTTGTTGCGATATCGCCATCGGGGTAGACAGCGCACGCTTCGGCCTGACCGAAGTAAAGCTCGGCCTGGTACCGGCCGTGATCTCGCCCTACGTCATCCACGCGATCGGCCTGCGCCATGCACGTCGGTTGTTCCTCACCGGCGAACTGTTCGA
>DASXND010000354.1:0-6193 GCA_036495265.1 Dyella sp. | reverse complement strand
TGGCCGATCTGCTGCACGCTTTCCGCGCGGGTGCCTTCAGTGAGGAAGCTGATCTGGGCGTCGCGCTCTTCCTTGTCGCCACCGGAGAGCTTCACTTTCACCAGCTCGTGATGGGACAGGGCGAGGTCCAGTTCCTTGAGGACAGCCTCGGTCGCACCCTTGTTGCCAAGCAGGATGACGGGGTGAAGATCGTGGGCGAGGCTGCGCAGATAGCGGCGCTGCGAGGGGGAAAGAGCCATGCGTTCAGTCTCGGATTCGCGGCAATGAGACTGCAAAGGGTATCATGCAGGCCACTTCCCCCGTATTAGTGGCCCGCGCCGACCATGCCTCGTAGCAAAAGTAGTTCCCGCTGGTTACGGGAGCACTTCGATGATGTTTATGTGAAGAAGGCCCAGGCCGAAGGCCTGCGCTCGCGTGCGGCCTTCAAGCTGGAGGAGCTGATCGACCGTGATCGCCTGCTCAAGCCCGGCATGCGCATCGTCGACCTGGGTGCCGCCCCGGGCGGCTGGTCGCAGCTGGCGCGCAAGCGCCTGGGCGACAATGGCACCATCATCGCGCTGGATATCCTGCCCATGCAGGGTATTGGCGGGGTGGACTTCCTGCAGGGCGATTTCCGTGAAGAATCCGTGCTGCACCAGCTGGAGGAGCGCCTGGAGGGCAACAAGGTTGATCTTGTGCTGTCCGATATGGCCCCCAATATGAGTGGCGTGGCCTTGGCTGATCAGATCCGTGCCATGGATCTGGCCGACCTGGCGCTGGATTTCAGCCGTCAATGGCTGAAACCGGGCGGGTCGTTCCTGATCAAGCTGTTTCAGGGGACTGGCTTTGACGATTACGTACGCAGCTTGCGCGCAGACTTCACTCGCGTGACGATGCGTAAACCTAAGGCCTCCCGCGCACGTTCGCGGGAGGTGTACGCATTAGCCGTCGGCCGCAAGGTCTCCGGCGGGCAACCGGCGAGAACCGTGCATGAATGAAATGGCTAAAAACCTGCTGCTCTGGCTGATCATCGCGGTGGTCCTGCTCACGGTGTTCCAGAGCTTCAATCCGCGTGGCACGTCCTCCTCGGACCTTGCCTACAGCAGCTTCGTGCAGAGCGTGGACAACGGCAACGTGTCCACGGCCACGATCAGTGCCGACCAGCCAGCCTCCATCAGCGGCAAGCTGAAGGATGGCAGCTCGTTCCGCACGGTCGCGCCGGTGCTCGGCTGGTCCACCAACTCGGTGGTCAAGCAGATGCAGGACAAGGGCGTGGAAGTGCGCCAGGACCCGTCCAACAACGGCTTCTCCTTGCTTGGCCTGCTGCTCAACTGGCTGCCGATCATTCTTATCGTCGGCGTGTTCATCTGGTTTATGCGCCAGATGCAGGCCGGTGCCGGCGGTCGCGGTGCGATGAGCTTCGGTCGTTCACGCGCCAAGCTGCAGGGTGAGGACCAGGTCAAGGTCAACTTCAGCGACGTGGCCGGCTGCGACGAGGCCAAGGAAGAAGTGGGCGAGCTGGTCGAGTTCCTGCGCGACCCGAGCAAGTTCCAGAAGCTGGGCGGCAAGATTCCCCGCGGCGTGCTGATGGTGGGCCCGCCGGGTACCGGTAAGACCCTGCTGGCCAAGGCCATCGCGGGCGAGGCCAAGGTGCCGTTCTTCTCGATTTCCGGTTCCGACTTCGTCGAAATGTTCGTGGGTGTCGGCGCCAGCCGCGTGCGCGACATGTTCGAGCAGGCCAAGAAGCACGCGCCGTGCATCATCTTCATCGACGAAATCGACGCTGTTGGTCGCCATCGTGGCGCGGGCCTCGGTGGCGGTCATGACGAGCGCGAGCAGACCTTGAACCAGCTGCTGGTCGAGATGGACGGTTTCGAAGGCACCGAGGGCGTCATCGTCATCGCCGCCACCAACCGTCCGGACGTGCTCGACCCGGCCCTGCTGCGTCCAGGCCGCTTCGACCGTCAGGTCGTGGTGGGACTGCCGGACGTGCGAGGCCGCGAGCAGATCCTCAAGGTGCATATGCGCCGCGTGCCCACCGCAGCGGACGTCGATGCGATGGTGATCGCGCGTGGCACGCCTGGCTTCTCAGGTGCCGACCTGGCCAACTTGGTCAACGAGGCGGCGTTGTTCGCTGCGCGTGAAAACGCTCGCGATGTGCGCATGATTCATCTCGACAAGGCACGCGACAAGATCCTGATGGGTACCGAGCGTCGCTCGATGGCCATGAGCGAAGACGAGAAGAAACTCACCGCGTATCACGAGGCGGGTCACGCCATCGTCGGTCGCCTGGTGCCGGAGCACGATCCCGTCTACAAGGTCACGATCATTCCGCGCGGCCGCGCGCTGGGCGTCACCATGTACCTGCCGGAAGGCGACAAGTACAGCATCAATCGCGTGGCGATCCAGTCGCAGCTGTGCTCTCTCTACGGTGGTCGTGTGGCGGAAGCCTTGATCTTCGGTGAGGACAAGGTCACCACGGGCGCCTCCAACGACATCGAGCGCGCTACCAAGATGGCGCGCAATATGGCGACCAAGTGGGGTCTGTCCGACAAACTTGGCCCGATGACCTATGGCGAGGAAGAGGACGAGGTGTTCCTGGGGCGTGCCGTCACGCAGCACAAGAACGTCTCCAACGAGACCGCACGCAAGATCGATGAGGAAGTGCGTGCCATCCTGGATCGTGCCTACGAGCGTACCAAGCAGCTGCTGATGGACAACATCGACAAGCTGCATATGATGGCCGATGCGCTCCTGCAGTACGAGACGATCGACGCGCACCAGATCGACGACATCATGAATGGACGCGTGCCGGGCCCGCCGGCAGACTGGTCGAAGACCTCCTCGACGGGATCCACGCCACCGCCGCCGCCGCCGCGTGGTGATGCGGGTGCGAAGGTGGGTGATCCTGCCACGCAGAGTCGTATGGCTGATCTCTGATCGGTTCGCTGCAGGCGAGAAAAAGGCGGCCACGTGCCGCCTTTTTTCTTTTGATAGGTGCATGTGATGCGGCTGCGCGCATCGTGCACATCATCGAAAGAAGTTGATGAAAAGGTATGGCCGAAACACGAACGGACGGCTAAAATCAGCGGTTCAGGTGAAGTGCTCTTGCCGTCGAAAGTGAAGGTTTGACGACGGTAATGAGAAAAAAATGAAAAAAAGAGTTGACGCACACGCCCCGAATCTGAATAATTCCGCTTCTGGCTTCGGCGCTTTCACTTCGGTGGTTGGCGACAGAGCTAAAGTTTAAAAACGCGCCCGTAGCTCAGTTGGATAGAGTACCAGGCTACGAACTTGGTGGTCGGGAGTTCGAATCTCTCCGGGCGCGCCATTTTAAACAGGTTGTAGTGCTCTGCATTACGGCTTGTATCGCAAGGCAGTGGATCGCCGGGCGAGCTGGACACGATGTTTGAAGTTCGGTGTGCTTATATACGGATTGACTAGGCTAGGCGTCACCCGTAGCATTTCTAAGCTTCAGCCCGCTTTATGGTTGAGGGTTTGAAATCGGGGTATAGCTCAGCCTGGTAGAGCGCCAGCTTTGGGAGCTGGATGTCGTGGGTTCGAATCCCTCTGCCCCGACCAGCAGATGCTATGTACGATAAGTACGGGCGCCTGTAGCTCAACCGGATAGAGCATCGGCCTTCTAAGCCGACGGTTGCAGGTTCGATTCCTGTCGGGCGCGCCAATTCGGTTTTGCGGTGGATGTAGCTCAGCTGGTTAGAGCATCGGATTGTGATTCCGAGGGTCGTGGGTTCGAGTCCCATCTTCCACCCCACTTACAACATGTTTTAGGGCCGTTAGCTCAGTTGGTAGAGCAGTTGACTCTTAATCAATTGGTCGAAAGTTCGAATCTTTCACGGCCCACCAACTGGAACAGGCGCTTAGGGAAACCTAGGCGCCTTTTCTTTTGCCCCGAGAGAGTGGCTTCGGCGGAGGGGTGTTTCGTGTCGCAGGCTACTCGGCTAGCCCAAGCATCTGACGGGCTTCCGCCGGCGATGCAATGCTTCTTCCTGCATGCTGCGCGCAGCGTGCCAAAGCCTCGATCAGTGGGCCGTTGCCGTTGGCGCGCGAGCCATCGGGGAGATAGAACGTATCTTCCAGGCCGGTGCGCAGCATGCCACCCAGCTCGGCGGTCTTCTGGTGCACTGGCCAGATGTCGGAACGGCCAATCAGGGTGGTCTGCCATGCGTTGCCGGGTTCGATCCAACGTAGCAACAACTGCAACAGGTCGTTGTCGGCGGGCATGCCGGAAGCCACGCCCATGACGAAGTTGTATTCGATGGTCTTGGTCATGCCCGATTTGAGGTACATGCCCACGGAGCGCACGATGCCGACATCGAAGCATTCGAATTCGGGATGGGTACCCGTTTCGTTCATGACATCGATGAAGCGCTGGATTTTTTCGACCGGGTTGTCGAACACCATGGGTGGCCACGCCCAGGTGCCATCCTCTTTGATCTTCAGATAATTCAAGGTGCCGGCATTGCAGGCGGCGATCTCAGGTCTGACGCGCCGGATGCAGGCTGCGGGGCCAGCAATGTCGGCTCCCAGCACGCCGGTGCTGAGATTGATGATGACGCCAGGGCAGGCTGCACGAATGGCATGGACGACGGTTTCAGCGACGTCGGGATCCCAGCAGGGCAGGTGTCCCATGCCGTCCTCCTGCTTGCGCAGGTGCACGTGCATGATGGATGCGCCGGCATTGAACGCATCGCGCGCCTCGCTGGCCATCTGCGCGGGGGTGACCGGCACCGGGTGCATCCTGGGATCGGTCAACACGCCGGTCAGCGCACAGGTCAGTACAGCTTTTTCCATAACGTCGACTCCGGATCAGGCAGCTTCACAAGAAGAGAGTTCCACCAGCAGTACACCGCTTTCGACCGGGTCTCCTGCCTGGACGTGTACGCCTGCCACCGTGCCATCGGTGGAGGCGCCGTACCACATCTCCATCTTCATGGCCTCGACGCAGACCAGCGGCTGGTTTGCGGTGACACGATCGCCCTCGCGCACCGCCACTTGAACGACGACACCAGTGAGGCGGGCACGGACCTGGTTTTCATCGATGCCCTGGTCGCGCGAAGCAAGCGGCGAAGGTTCTTCAAAGGCAAAGCAGGCGGCATGCTGTGCCAGTTGCAGGGTGGTGCCGTCGTCCTGCAAGGCGCTGCGCTTGCGGATGCCGTCGATTTCATAGCTGATGTTTTCGCCGCCCAGATCCAGCACCCGAATCGCCTGAGTGGCTCCGCCCTGCATGATGTTGACCATTCCGTTCGCCAACACGCGTATTTGCAGGTTGCGTACCTCGTCGCCACAACGCAGATTCATGCCATAGCTGGCTACGCTGTCCGGGCGCCACCCCGGCCCCTGGCGAAGCACTCTCGCGGCAGCGGCCAAGGCCCAGGTCGCATCGTCGGGCTGTGGCCGCGCGAAAAGTGGCGTTTTCTGTTCGCGCCAGGTATCGAGGAGCGTGGTGGTGATTTCAGCCTGTTTGAACGAGGGATGGTTGACGAGGTCGCGCAGGAAACGGCTGTTGGTCCTGATGCCAAGCAGTGGCGCGTCTTCCAGCGCGGCGGTCAGGCGGCGGATGGCCTCGTCGCGGTCGCGGCCGCAGGCGATGACCTTGGCCAGCAGTGGGTCGTAGAAGGTGCTGACGTTGTCGCCTTCGCGCACGCCGTCGTCAATCCTCACGCCGGGCTGGGCGCTGGCAAGGTGAGGCCGCCACCAGGAGATGCGGCCGGCTTGCGGGGCAAAGTCGTCATACGGGTCTTCCGCGTATAGACGTGCTTCGATCGCGTGGCCGCGAAGCACGACGTCTTCCTGCAACCCGGGAATCAATGCGGTCAGAGGCTGTCCTGCGGCGACCCGCAACTGCCATTCGACCAGGTCGAAACCGGTGATGCACTCGGTGACCGGATGCTCCACCTGCAAGCGCGTGTTCATTTCGAGGAAGTAATGCTTGAGCTCATCGTCGACGATGAATTCCACCGTGCCCGCGCCCTGGTAACCGACGGCGAGTGCCGCCGCGACAGCGTCCTTGCCCATGGCTGCCCGCATGTCGGGGCTGACCATGGGCGAGGGGGCTTCTTCGATGACTTTCTGGCGCCGACGCTGGGTGCTGCAATCGCGTTCGCCGAGATGGACGGCGTTGCCATAACGGTCGGCAAACACCTGGATTTCGATGTGACGGCCGTTGGGGATCAGTCGCTCCAGCATGAGG
>DASXND010000353.1:0-2533 GCA_036495265.1 Dyella sp. | reverse complement strand
GGCAGGAGCCCTGTCGAAAAGCCCGGCCGACCCTCACGGACTTGCCGAGCTGTGCTCGGCAAGCGCCAAGCGGGGTGCCCTTCTCTTTGGTTACTTTCTCTTGGGCAAGCAAGAGAAAGTGACCCGGCCATCGGCAGATGGGCGGAAGCCCGCGGCAAGCGAACCAGGTCGCGGCAACGCGAAACCAGCGACAAAATCACCGTTCCCGCGAGCACCCGCCCCTCACCCCAACCCTCTCTCCCACAGGGACTACCTTCGGGTCGCCCAAAGAGGAGAGGGAGGAAGAACGTCAAAACCGGTCGAAGTTTTCCGGCATCAGATCCAGCACCGCCTGCGCCAACACATCCGGCTGGAACTTCGCCACGAAACGGTCCGCATTCACTTCGCGCACCATCGACTCATTGAACAGGCCACTGATCGAGCTGTGCAGCACCACTTTGAGCGGACGCAGCGCCGGGGTCTCGCGAATCGCGCGGGTCAGGGCATAGCCATCCATGCGCGGCATTTCGATATCGGATACCACCAGGGTAACGCCCTCACCTTCCGGCGCATCGGCCAGCTCCTGCAGACGATCCAGCGCTTCGCGGCCGTCCTGCGCCACCACGCATTCCACGTCCATCTGACGGAACAGGCCTACCAGCTGCTGGCGCGCCACCAGGGAATCGTCCACCACCATCACGCGGCGCGGTTGCAGGTCATGCACGCGGGCCATGCGTTGCATCGGTGCGGAAAGCTCGGTGGGCGTTGCGTTGAGGCTGGCCAGTACATGCTCCACGTCGACCACGGCGACCAGCGCACCGTCGACCCGCGTCACCGCGTTGACGCGGGTACCGAAGCCTAGGGCGGGTGCCGGCGCCGCCAGCGACTCACCCTCGCAATGCACCAGCCGCTGCATGTCGGCGACCAGAAAACCCTGAATCGAGCGACTGAACTCGGTCACCATCAGGTGCGCCGACGAGTCTTCACGCAGCGACGGGTAACCCAGCGCCCGCGCCAGGTCGATCACCGGGATGGTCTGGCCGCGATAGTCGCAGCTGCCGGCTACCAGCGCGTGCGCGTCGGGCATGCGTTCCATCGGCACGCGCCGCATCACCTCGCGTACCTTGAATACGTTGATGCCGAACAACTGCGCATCGCCCAGCCGGAACAACAGCATCGCCACGCGGTTGTGCCCGGCCAGCCGGGTCTGTTGCTCCACCTTATCCATCCACGCGCCGCTCATGCGGACTCCTCGCAAAGCGGCCTTGCCGCAGGGTACCGCTGGCGTATCGGCCGCGGGCATGCTGGCTTGAGCTGGGGCACCCACTTCCTATGGCACGTCGCTTGCTTCTCAAGTTCGGACGTTCCCCGCCGATGCGGGGACGAACCCTGCAGGAAGGAATGATCCACCCATGAGTCTGATCTGGAGCCAGCATCTTGCCGAGCTTGCCCGCGCCGCCGCCGCGGGCGACCAGGCGCAGGTGGCGCAACTGTCGCGCCGTCATCCGGGTGCCGCGCAAGCGTTGGCACCGCTGCTGACGGCCATGTTTAGCTCGCGCCCGCCCGCCGCCGTGGCGTTGCAGACGCTGGAGCAGCAAGGCCTGGTGCTCGGCGCTGCGCAGCAGCTGGCGCGCGAGCAAGGGGCGATGGACCAGTCCGCCCAGGAGAGCAGGGATGGCGTCGGCCGTTTGACGGACGGCAGCGCCGGGATCTCGACATCACTGCAACAGATCAATACCGGCCTCGACTACGCCCGCCAGACCGGCGAAGCCAGCGAGCGCAGCGTCAGCGAACTGGATGGCCAGCTGCGCCTGCTGCGCACGGCGCTGTCGGCCATGAATCGCAACCAGAGCAAGCTGGCCGAACAAGTCGCCCAGATCCGCAAGCTGACCGGCGTGGTGCAGGAGATCGCGCACCAGACCAACCTGGTGGCGCTGAATGCGGCGATCGAAGCGGCGCGTGCCGGTGAAGCGGGCCGTGGCTTCGCCGTGGTCGCCGACGAAGTGAAGCAACTGGCCGAGAAGACGTCCCTGGCGACTGACGAAATCGAGCAGGTCACCGGCTCCATCGGCGAGTTCTCACTGCAACTGGACGGTGACGTACAGCAAGGCTTGCAGCGCCTCGAGCGCGCGCAGGGCGGCGTCACCCAGACCGAGGCCTCGCTGCAAGACAGCGGCGAAGCGCTGCGCCAGGTCAACGAGCGCATCGCCACCATGCACAAGAACCAGGATACCCAGCACGCGCGCGCGGTTGCCGCCCAGGCTGCCTTGGGCGCCTGGCATCGCCGCGCCGCCGAGGCCAAGCGCCAGGCGGAGGCGCTTAGCCGCGCCGCCCTGCTCGCCCATCGGCTCGCCCTGGACTGGCTGGAAACCGAAAGCGGCGTCGATCCGGCCAGCCTCAGCCTGACCGTGCGCGAAGCCGCGCAGGGGCTGCGCCAGGCCATGGAGCTGGCACTGCAGGAGCCGGCCGCACTGGATCGCCGCTGGTTCGACACGCAGGCGTTGAGCCGCACCCTGCAACGCCTGGCCGCTGGCCGCGACGGCCACCCGGCCGC
>DASXND010000352.1:0-3461 GCA_036495265.1 Dyella sp. | reverse complement strand
CCAGTACCTCGCCGCGCATGGCCGACGCCTTATAGGCTGGGACGAAATCCTCGAAGGCGGCTTGCCGGCCAGCGCCAGTGTGATGTCATGGCGTGGCACCGAGGGTGCCATCGATGCGGCGAAGCAGGGCCACGATGTGGTGCTGTCGCCTGCGCCGCAGCTCTATCTCGACCAGATGCAGAGTGATCGTGCCGACGAAACCACGGGCCGTCTGCCGTCCATGTCGCTGGAAAGCATCTACGCGTTCGAGGCGGTGCCCAAGGCGCTGGATGCCCGCCAGGCCAAGCACGTACTCGGCTTGCAGGCCAATATGTGGACGGAGCATATGCCCACGCTCCGGCATATCGAGCATGCGGTGTTCCCGCGCATGGATGCCCTGGCCGAAGCCGCCTGGACGCCGGTGGCGTCACGCGATTGGCATGCCTTTCTCGATCGCCTGCCGGCCCAGCTCGCCCGCTACCGCGCGCAGGACATCGGCTATGCGGATAGCGCGTTTGCCGCTTCCATCGAGGTCGACGGCAATGCCGCCATCGCCCGTGGTCATGCCACCGTCACGTTGTCCAACCAGTCGAAGTACGGCAGCCTTCACTACACGACCGATGGCAGTGCGCCTGGCGCCAACTCGCCCTTGTATGTCGGGCCATTCGTGGTGAATCTGCCGACGACGGTGAAGGCCGTGGCCCTCGCCGACGACGGCTCCCCGTTGGCTGCCGTGCGCGAGCGTGTGCTGGATGTGGCGGCGCTGCGCAGCCGCACTACCGGCGAGCTCGATAATTGCCCGGGCAGCGACTTCCGCCTGCGCGTGCAACCCACGCCCGACGCCACCAGCCTGTCGCCGACCTATCTGATCAACGTGTTCGATAACTGCCGTCTCTACCGCGCGACCAAACTGGACGGTATCGCGGCGATCAGCGTCGACATTGCGCGCCTGCCGCGCAATTATCAGCTGGCGCATGACGCCAAGCTGGTGGTGTCGCACAAGGCTACGAGGCCACAGGGTGAATTGCTTGTGCGCCTCGACAGCTGCAAAGGGCGCACGCTTGCCACGCTGCCCTTGCCCAAGGGCGGCCCGACGACCTTCACCTTGCGGGGCGCGCTGGCCAGGCAGTCCGGTGTGCACGATCTGTGCCTGGTCTTTACGTCGCCGATTACCGGGCCGCTCTATGGCATAGGCAAGGTTTCGCTGCTGCCGGCCGACGTCGCCGCCGAGGCGACGCCATGAAAGCGATGTGAGCGGCCCCGTCGCGCTGACCTTTTGCCTTATTGTCATCGCGGCCCCCGCACTGGCATGCTGAGGCGAATCGGTGGGGGTCGATGCCCGCATCTCGTTGCAGCAGCCAGGGGGCGCCATGCAGCACCAGGAAACCGCGCAGCCGCGCGAGGCGGGCGATTGTCCGATAGCCACGCAACCGCTCGCCACGGCGGGCGAGACGCCCTCGCTCGAGCCGGCGCCGGACGACCCCAGCTACCCGCTTCAAGAGGCGTTGCTTAGCTACCTCGACAATCGTCGGAAGGCGCTGCGTCTGTATGGCGAAGCCGTCGATAGCGGTGACGATGCCATCGCCGAGCAGGCGAAATCGGCCGCCCAGGATGCAGGCAGGGCGCTTGATGAGCTGAAGAAGCTCAGCGCGTCGAATCATTAGAAGATTGCCCACACGTGTTTTCAACGAGGTGCGAAACGTGACCGATCGCCGTGTAATGAATCTGCTGTATGCGCTGCTGGTGCTGGTCGCCTTCAACCTCGGGCTGACGATCTACTTTCAGGCAACGAAACCACAGCCAGTGGCCGACCTCTCGGCAAACCCAGGTGGCGCGGCCGCCCAGATCTCGGATAAGGAGGCCATGGCGCTTGCGCATAGCGTGGTCGACCTTTACAACGCCAACGACACCCACGGCCTCTACTTGAAGTTCGACGACCTGGCCCGCCTGCAGCTCACGGAGCAAAGCCTTGGCGAAAAGCTCGCGAAGCTCCAGAGCATGATAGGTCGCGTGCAGGATTTCGCTTATTCGAATGCGGAAGTTGCCGGAAAAAGTGGCGGCAGGACGTTCCTGACCCTTAACTACAAGGCGCGCTTGACCGGCGGCACATTCAGCTCAGGCGCCATCAGGTTGACCGTGGCCATGAAAGACGGCCATCCGAGTCTGTTTGGTTTCTTCATCAACGGTCAGGCGGATTGAATCCAGGGACGAAGGCGGCTCAAGCGGCGCGTGAGATCGTGCACTTGGCCTGACCTGGATGATTCCATCTGGACGGCCAAAGGTGGCGAACGCCTTCCGGCATGCCCTTCCCGTCACGAGAAGGGCAGCCCGTTGCCTGAGTACGGATTAGTGGGAAATCACCAGATACGGACCCGATCGGCGGGAGCGACATACAGCTTGTCGCCGGGCTGGATGCCAAAGGCCTGATACCAGGCGTCCAGATTGCGCACGGGTCCGTTGACGCGAAACGCGCGCGGGGAATGCGGATCGCTGGTGACCTGGCGACGGATGGCATCGTCGGTCAGCTTGCCGCGCCAGGCCTGCGCCCAGCCAAGGAACACGCGCTGGTCGCCGCTCAGCCCATCGATGACCGGCGCGGGTTTGCCGTGCAGCGAGGCGTGATACGCGTCCAGCGCCAGGGTGAGGCCGCCGAGATCGGCGATGTTCTCGCCCATGGTCAGGTCGCCGTTGATATGCACGCCTGGCAGCGGCTCGAAGGCAGAATACTGCGCGCCGAGTTGTTTGGCGCGCTGCTCGAACGCCTTTGCATCCGCTTCTGTCCACCAGTCGCGCAGGGCGCCATCGGCGTCGATCTTGCGTCCCTCGTCGTCGAATCCATGCGTGAGCTCATGACCGATGACGCCGCCGATGGCGCCGTAGTTGATCGCGGGATCGGCGTTCGGGTCGAAGATCGGCGGCTGCAGAATGGCCGCGGGAAACACGATGTCGCGCAGCGAGCCGTTGTACGCATCGTTGGTTTGCGGCGACATGATCCAGTCGCTGCGATCCACCGGGCCGTTTAGGCGATTCACGTAAAACGTCCAGTCCGCTTCGGCCGCGCGCAGCACGTTGCCGACCAGGTCGTCGCTGCGCATCTCCACCTTGGAATAGTCGCGCGGGTGTTCGGGATAGCCGACCTTGATGGTGTACGTATCTAGTTTGCGCAGTGCTTCCTGGCGGGTCTGCGGGCCCATCCAGTCGAGCTTTTCGATGCGGACGCGATAAGCCGCCTTGAGGTTGGCCACCAGCTCTTCGATCTTGGTCTTCGAAGACGCCGGGAAATACTTGTCCGTATACAGCTGGCCCACGCCCCAGCTCAGGTTGCCGAAGCAGTCCAGCCGTTCGCCCACGCCGCAGTCGCCGCCCGACACGGCCTGGACGCCGCGCTTCCAGCGCACGGACATCTGCTGCTGGCCGGACAAGGTCTTGTTGTGCATGTTGAAGTACGCGTCCTGGAACGGCTGGGACAGGTAGTACGCGGC
>DASXND010000351.1:0-7963 GCA_036495265.1 Dyella sp. | reverse complement strand
TCCCGAGATTGCCGAGCAACTGCTGGAAGCCGGCGCCGATGTGAACGCGGTCGACGCACGTGGCCATGGCGCCCTGCACGCCGCGGCGCAGTTCGGCTTCGAGCACAACGACAGCCTGCGCGCCCGCCGCCTGTTCGATGCGCTGCTCAAGCGCAGTGCCGACGTGAGCCTGGCCGACAAGGAAGGCAAGACGCCGTTGTTATTGCTCCTGGGTGCGCACCTGCGTCCGGGCAGCGACTGCGATGCGACCCATATCGGCGCCCTGGTGCCGGTGTTGCTGGATGCCGGCGCCTTGCTGGGACACGCGGATCAGCGCGGCGTCACCGCTTTGCACGCCTGTGCCATGCATGCCTTGCTGGCACCGGCTCGTGTGCTGCTGGCGCGCGGCGCCGACCGCCAGGCCGCCGATGCGTTCGGCCGTACCGCGGCCGACGTGGCCCGCGCCATCGGCTACATCGATATCGCTCACGAACTGGCGGCGCGTACCGGCTCGTCGATGCCCAGCGTGCGGCAGACGTTGCGGCAACCTGCCCAGCCGTCCGACTGAAGCGCATTTTCGGCCAGCTTCCTGGCCAACGGCTCCGGTCGTGGTGGCAATTGCCGCCACGACCGCACCACCTGATCCAGTCCGATCCGGTCGACGCGCTCAACTTGTGGCAACCCGCCCAGCACGGTGACGGCGCTGCCGACGCCACTGCGCGGCGCCCACTGTGACGGCCAGCGATTCCCGAACAGGACCACCAGCGGACATCCCACCGCAGCGGCCAGGTGCGCCGGCCCCGTGTCGACCGACACCATGCTGTGCGCGGTATGCATCACCGCGCGCAGATAGCCCAGCGGCAAACCGTCCTTGGGCACGATCACCTGCGGATGATCGGCCGCTGTTCCGATCGATGCGAGGTAGCCGGCTTCGGCCGCCGAACCGCAGAGCAGCACGCTTGCATGCGGCATCTCCTGCAGCATGGCGCGGGCTAGGCCAGCCCAGCGTTCGACCGGCCATGATTTGTCGTCATCCTCGGCCTCGCGCACGCCATTCCAGCGCAGGGTCCGCTTGTTGGCGGGCTGCAGCAGCACCAGTGGACGGCATTCCAGACCGCGCTCCGCCAGCCAGACGCGCGCCCCGTTCTGCTCTGCCTTGGTAGGCAGCAGCCTGGGTGCGCTCGGCAATCCGGGCTCGACACTAGACACATCATTGAACGCTGCCGGCGTCTCATCCGCAAAACGCATCAGCCAGTCCGCCCAGTGCTCGTCCGGGTGCAGCGGGAGGTCTTCGATAAAGACGCAGTGGTCGGCCGGAATCGCGGCCAGCGAAAGCATCGGGCGCACCTTGGTGCGAGTACGTACATCGGGCTCACAGATATAAATCGGCGCCCCGCGCATGGCACGCATCGACAAAGCCGTGCGCAAGCGCTGCGGATTGAACCAGAGCGAACCGTGCTGCTTGTCGAAATGCCTGACTTCGGCGACGTCCTCGTCGCCCTCGTACAACACGCGTGAGTAGTCGCCCAACGATACGAGGATGCATTTCTCGCCGTAGCGACAACGAAGCTTGTGCAGCAAGGGCTGCAGCAGGATGGTGTCGCCAAGTCGGCCGAAGCGGATGACGACAGGATGGGCTGGCACGCGCGAATTCATGCACGAAAAAGCCGGCGTCGGGCCACGCCCGATCCCGGAAGCGATCCGTCCCTCGACGGCAGGACTTCCTGGCGGAGCTATCTTTCCCCATCCGCGTCGAAATGAGTTGCGAACACGGCGAAAGTTGCCACGCCGGCCCTACGTTTACCGGAACACGCACGGGGCCGAGATTTCCGGGACACCGGCCAGCGTGCATCGAAGACACTTGCGACGATGAAGCTTGCTACGTCGGCACCTTCAGTGACTAGGGCGTGACATCCTTGTCATCCGGGGTGACGCCGGTCGGGCGCTTGCGCTCACGCGCTGGCTCCGGCTCGGCATCGGCCTGGTACAGCTGGTCGAGATCCTTCAGCGCTTCGCGCGTAGTCTGCACGATGCGCGCGTCGTCGTCATACACCAGGTACTGCCGCTTGAGCAGCTCCGCATCGTGTCGACGAAAGCGCTCTACGCGGTCGGCCGCCAGCTCGGGCTGCATGCCCAGCGCCTCCAGTGTCTGCCGCGTCATCTTGAGGCTGGAATACAAGGTTTCGCGGATCGGCACATCCACGCCAAGATCCATCAGGCGCCACGCGTGCTGGCGATTGCGCGCGCGGGCGACGATCTTCAGCTTTGGATACAAGCGGCGCACCACACGCGCCGTGCGCAGGCTCGCCTCGGGATTGTCGAGGGCCAGCACGAAGACTTCCGCCTGGTCAATCTGCGCGGCACGCAACAATTCCGGCCGCTCCGGATCGCCGTAGAAGATGTTGTTGGCAGCACCGAAGCGCTGCACCAGATCGATCTGCTCGACCGAATGGTCAAGCGCCACGAACGAGATGCCTTGTGCGCGCAAGACGCGTGCCACGATCTGGCCCATGCGGCCGTAGCCGGCAATGATCACTCTTGGCGAGTCGGCCGTGATGGTGTCGAACTCACGCGTCTTCTTCGGCTTGGTGCCGAACACCCGGCTGCACAGCACGACCAGCAAGGGGGTCAGCGCCATCGACAGCGTGATGACCAGGACCTGCAGGTTATGCTGTTCGGCGGTGATCAGGTTCTGCTCGTGCGCCAGCTTCAGCACCACAAACGCAAACTCGCCGCCGCAGGCCAGCAGCACGGCCAGGCGCAAGGCATCGCGGCGATCGAGCCCACCCACGACTCTGCCCAGCGGCCACAACAACACGCCCTTGATCAACATCAGGCAGCCGACCAGGATCGCCACGCGCGACGGCTGGTGCAGCAACAAGGTGACGTCCATCGACATGCCGACGCTGATGAAAAACAGGCCAAGGAGTAGCCCCTTGAACGGCTCGAGATGGGATTCCATCTCATGTCGATATTCCGAATCGGCGAGCAGCACACCGGCCAGGAAGGCACCCAGCGTCGCCGACACGCCCACGGCCTCCATGATCCAGGCCGTGCCCATGACCACCAGCAGCGCCGTGGCCGTGGATACCTCCAGCGAATCCGTCTTCGCCACGAAACGGAACACCGGTCTCAACAGATACCGACCACCCACCATCACGGCGACGATGGTGCCCACCGTGCGGGCGACTGCCACGAGATCGAAACCGTGCTTGCTCGAGGCGCTGGCTAGCAAGGGCACGGCGGCAATCAGGGGAATCGCCACGAGATCCTGGAACAGCAGGATGGCGAACGCCTGGCGGCCATAGGGCGAGCCGGCCTCCTTGCGCTCGGCGAGAATCTGCAAACCAAAGGCCGTAGATGAGAGTGCCAGGCTGCCACCCACGATGGTCGCGGCGTTCACCGTAAGGCCGAACAAGTAGTAGCCCGCGGCGCCGATGACGACGCTGGCCGCCAGCACCTGCAGCACGCCGGTACCGAACACGGAACGGCGCATCACCCACAGACGCTGTGGCGACAACTCCAGGCCGATCACGAACAGCATCAGCACGATGCCGAACTCGGAAATGGTGGCCACACCGGCGGTGTCGTCGATGAGGCCAAGCTCTTGCGGACCAATCACGATGCCGGCCAACAGATAGCCCAGCACCGAGCCCAATTTGAATCGCTTGGTCAACGGCACCGCGATGACGGTCGCCACCAGGAAGATCAGCGCCGTCTGCAGAAATTGGCGGCTATCCATTCGCGCGCTCCGTTCGGGGAACGGCCATTATTCCACGCCGTTGCATTCGACGAGCCGAACTCAACCCGCTGCGCCGAAGAGACACCTCGGCGTAACGGTGCTGTCCATCACAGGTGTAAACCCTGCCACTGCTGCGCAATGATGTTCGCCAGGCGCTCGACGGCCGGCGACGGCTCGGCATCGGCACGATGCAGGTACAGCCCCAGCGTGCCGAGGGCAGGCAGGCTCGTTTCATGCGGTGCGAGCGCGCGCACGTTTGGCGGCAAGCCAAACGGGGTGCGCAGCGACACCCCCAAACCGGCCGCCACCGCCGCCCAGGTGCCGGCCAGGCTGGCGCTGGTGAAGGCGATGCGCCAGGGCATGCCGGCGTGATCGAGCGCCGTGATCGCCGCCGTACGCATGAGACATGGCGCTTCCAGCATCACCAGCGGCAGTGGCTCGCTGCGATCGCGCGTCCTCAAACCGTCGGCATCCGGCCCGCCGATCCACAGCAGCGGTGCATCGCCCAGCCGTTCGGCATGGGGCGAGACCGTCCCCGTGTCCCAGGCCAGTGCGAGGTCGAGCCGCCCGGAGGTCACCCGGTCAAGCAACTCCACGTTGCGCGCGATGCGCGCTTCGATACGCACCTTGGGATGCGCTCGTGCGAAACGTCCCAGCACTTCAGGCAACAGGGTTTCGCCAAAATCCTCTTGCAGGCCTAGCCGGACCCAGCCTTCCAACTCGACGCCGTGGAGCGCCGCGGCAGCTTCGTCATTGAGTTCGAGCAGGCGCCGCGCATAGGACAGCATGGTCTCGCCGGTTTCGGTCAGCACCATGCCCCGCCCCGACTTGCGCAGTACGGGCGTGCCGACCTGGTCTTCCAGCTTCTTGAGCTGGGCGCTGACGGCCGAGGTGGAGCGCCCAAGCCGCTCGGCCGCCTTGGCAAAGCTGCCCAGCTCGACGCCGGCAACGAAGCTGCGCAAGACATCCAGATCGAACGTGACACGTCGCATAGATCATCCCATTGCGCGGGAAAACGAGCGCAGACGCTCCCGATTTTCACCCAGAGATTGCTGCCCGGCGCGGGCTGCCGTCAAGCGAAACCGGTGATCGATCGGCCAACGAATCGAGATACCTCATGCCGCAGCGACTGGAGACTCGGGTTATCGGGGCGCCGCGGCCTGAGCGCCGGAGAGGTAGTACTCGAAATACGCCACGCTCACCGTCGGGTGCAGTACCCAGAACGCAAGCACCGCATAGAACACCAGCAAGGCGACGATGAGCAGTGGATAGATCCGGCTCAGACGACCCATGATTTCACCGCCATCCACGCTATGTACATATAGGCCAGCCCCAGCACGAAGATGGGCATGAGCACGATCATGGTCGCCCGCCGACTGATCACGTTCGCCAGCACCAGCAGGATGGGCGCCTGCCACCAGATATAGCGTGGCATCGACTGCAATCCCGTCCACAGCGGAATCAGGGTGCAGAACAGCGAGAACAGGCCAAGCGTCAGGCGACGGGTGAAGATCAGGAACAGTGAGGCGCCCAGCGCAAGCACCGACATCGACGCCCAGATCAGACGAATCTTGCCCTGCTCAAACCCGCCGACAATCACCGCCAGCGGATTGCTTAGCGGGCGACCCCAGGCCTTCTGCACGTGGATAAAGGCAAGCGCGTCGCCGGTGACGGCATGCAGGTGCAGCATGAACAGCGCGATGCCCAGAGGAATGAGCAGACCGCCCAGCACCATCTCCAGCTTCTCCTCGCGGCTTGCCGGCAGGAAGTGCTGGGCGACCACGATGGCATAGGGAAGCACTACGAAAATTCCTGGCACGCGGGTGGCCGACAGCAAGGCGCCCACCAGACCGCAGGCCAGGTATCGACGATCCTTCAGGAACACAAAAAACACGCACGTCAGCAGCAGGAACAGCGGCTCGGTGTATCCCGTATTGCCGTAGACCGCATACGGACTCAGGGCGACGATCAGTCCCGCACAAAGCGGCGGCACCTGCTCGCTGTATCTCGTCGAGAACTCGATGAAAGCATAGATGGAGAACAGGAAAAGAACTTTCCCGAGCAACACCGACGCCAATGGGATCGACACGGAAGTGGCCGCGTTTGCCAGCAGCACCAGCAGCGGAAACAGTGGAAAGAACGCCCAATTGGCCTGGTGGTTCGCGGCGGTCGCCGTCGGTGCGTAGCCGTGCAGGGAAATGCCCGCATACCACTTGCAGTCCCAGTAGCAGACGTCCAGCACATGGCGGTGAAACACGAAGGCAACCACCAGCTCAATCAGCTGATGAACCGCGAAAAGTCCCACGGATAGCCACAGGGCATAAAGGCGCTCGTGACGCCTTGAGCCCTCCCCTTCGAGCATCATTGCGATACATCCCGGTGGAATCCCCTGGCCATCATAGCCGCCGGGAGCCGCCTTCGAACGCCGGAAGTAGATGGCAAGGGGCTAGCGCCTGCTTTCTCTGTAGGCGCACATCCCGACCAACGGCCCAAGCTGTCGAAGACCATCCCGTTTTACGGGATCGGTACTCAAAAAATTCCCGCTTTTTTGCATCAAATGATTGGCCTACAGTGAAATCCTTCGAATTCACCGGGCAAGCGCGACATGAAAGACGACACCGGCCAGCGCAGGCGCGCACGGGATCGTGATGCCGGCCGGAACACACTGCTCGAGCTGAACGCGCTTGCCACGTACCACGCCGGCTGGCCGCGCACCGTCTGCCGAGGTCACGCGGCAGGTCGCCCCGATGGAGCCAGTTCGCCATGATCGCGATGCAATACAGCTTCGTGCTGCCCGCCGACTACGACATGGCGATCGTCCGCCAGCGCATCGCCAGCAAGGGACATCTGCTGGACGATTTCGAAGGCCTGCATCTCAAGGCGTACCTCTATGCCGAGCGTGGCGCGACCTCGCGGGACAACCTCTACGCGCCGTTCTATTTGTGGCAGGACAGCGCGGCGATGCAGCGCTTTCTCGGCAGTCCCGGCTTTGCCGGCCTGACCCAGGCCTTTGGCTGGCCAGCGATCCAGTGCTGGCCGGTATGGGATGCCTACCTGATGCCGGAATCGCGCCACGCCCGCTTCGCTTCGCGGGATATTGTCCGCATCGCGCCGTATACCGCCCTGGATGTCCTGCGCCAGCACGAACACGAGACGCTGCAGGACGATGTCGATCGCGGCGCACTGGCCGCCGCCAACGCGTTTGAGCCCACCACCTGGACCCAGGTCCGCTTTCGCTTGTGGGACGCGCCCAACCCAGCTCTCGCCGCCGAACATCGCCAGCTTTACCAGGTCGGTCACGTCTCCCAGCCGCAAGCTCACAACTAAGGATTCCCCGCCATGCCTCTCGTTCGCATCAGCCTTCGCCGCGGCAAGTCGCCGCAACACATCGCCGCCCTTCGCAACGGCATCTATCGCGCCATGATCGAGGCGTTCAACGTGCCGCAGAACGACCGCTTCATCCTCGTGCAACAGCACGACGCCGACGAGTTCGACTACGACCCGAACTATCTGGATATCCCCCGCAGCGACGATCTGGTGATCATCCAGATCACCTGCAACAACACGCGCACCGTCGAGCAGAAGCAGGCGTTCTATGCGCGCATCGCCGAGCTGCTGAGCGCCGAACCCGGCTTGCGACCCCAGGACGTATTCATCAGCCTGCTGGAAACGGCCAAGGAGAACTGGTCGTTCGGCAACGGCATCGCGCAGTACGCGTGATGTGTGTGAACTTACTCCCTCTCCCCTCTGGGGAGAGGGTTGGGGTGAGGGGCGGGTGCTCGCGGGATCGGCACCTAGAGCCAGCTTCGAATTTTGCCTTGGCGCAAGATTGACCCCTCACCCCGGCCCTCTCCCCGAAGGGGAGAGGGAGAAATGCACGCTTACTCCCCGCGCAACCACCGCGCCGCGTCGATGGCGAAGTACGTAAGAATCGCATCGGCACCCGCACGCTTGAATGCCGTGAGCGATTCGAGCACCACCGCTTTCTCGTCCAGCCAACCGTTTTGTGCGGCGGCTTTCAGCATCGCGTACTCGCCGCTCACCTGATAGACGAAGGTGGGCATGCCGAAGGCGTCCTTCACCCGACGCAGCACGTCGAGATACGGCATGCCGGGCTTGACCATCACGGCATCGGCGCCTTCGCTGATGTCGAGTTCGATTTCGCGCAGCGCTTCATCGCTGTTGCCGACATCCATCTGGTAGGTGTGCTTGTTGCCCTTGCCCAGGTTCGCCGCCGAGCCC
>DASXND010000350.1:0-18810 GCA_036495265.1 Dyella sp. | reverse complement strand
TGGTAGAACGAATGCTGGCCGTTGGTGCCCGGCTCGCCCCAGTAGATCGGTCCGGTGTCGTAATCCACGCGCACGCCATCGAGCGTCACATGCTTGCCGTTGCTCTCCATGGTCAACTGCTGCAGATAGGCCGGAAAGCGTTTGAGGTACTGCTCGTAGGGCAGCACGGCCACGGTCGACGCGTCGAGGAAGTTGGTATTCCAGACTGCCAGCAGCCCCATGATCACCGGCAGGTTCTGCGCCATCGGCGCACTCAGGAAATGCTCGTCCATGGCGTGGAACCCGGCCAGCATGGCGCGAAACTGGTCGTCACCGATGGCCAGCATGGTGGAAAGGCCAATCGCCGAATCCATCGAATAACGCCCGCCCACCCAATCCCAGAAGCCATACATGTGCTCGGTATCGATGCCGAACTCAGCCACGCCCTTGGCGTTGGTCGACACCGCTACAAAGTGCTTCGCAATGGCGCCGCCCTTTTCGGCGTCGGCACCGCCCAGGCCACGGAGACACCAGTCACGCGCCGCATGCGCATTGGTCAGCGTTTCCTGGGTGGTGAAGGTCTTGGAGCAGACGATGAAGAGCGTCTCGGCCGGATCGAGGTCACGCGTCGCTTCGACAAAGTCGGTGCCGTCGACATTCGATACAAAGCGAAACGTCATGTCGCGCTGGCTGTAGTGGCGCAGCGCCTCATAGGCCATCACCGGCCCGAGATCCGAGCCGCCAATGCCGATGCTGATCACGTTGCGTATGCGCTTGCCGGTATGCCCTTTCCAGTGACCGCTGCGGACCGATTGAGTAAACGTGGCCATGCGGTCGAGCACCGCGTGCACCTTGGGAACGACGTTGCTACCGTCCACTTCGATGCTCGCATCGGCGGGCGCGCGCAAGGCGATATGCAGGACCGGGCGATTCTCGGTGGTGTTGATGCGATCACCCCTGAACATCGCGGCCCGTTGCTCCGCCAAGCCGCACGCCTCGGCCAGCTCACCCAGCAGTCGCAGCGTCTCATCGGTGACGCGCTGCTTGGAAAAGTCGACGTACAGACCCACCGCCTCCGCGTGCATGCGTTCGCCGCGTGCTCCGTCAGCGGCGAACAGTTCGCGCAGGTGCGTCTTTCCCGCCTGCGCCACATGCTGCTCGAGCGCATGCCATGACGATAGCCGCGTAAGGTTGGGGAACGCGGGGCCGCCGGCCTGGGCGTTCATGATGCCGCCCGCGCAAGTTCTGCGGTCTTGTCCGCAATACGCTGCAACAGCTGTTGCCAGGACGCGACGAACGACTTGGCACCATCCTTCTGCAGCTGGCTGGCCAGCGCATCCAGGTCGATGCCGGCCTTGGAAAATGCCGCGAGCACCTTGCTCGCATCGCCACCGTCTTCGGCCATGACGCCTTTCAACGAACCATGCTGGCCGAACGCCAGCAGGGTCTTCTCCGGCATGGTGTCGACAGTGTCGGGTGCGGCGAGGGCTTCCACGTACAGCGTGTCCGATGCGGACGGATCCTTGGTGCCGGTGCTCGCCCATAACAGGCGCTGCGCCCGGGCACCCGCATCGGCGAGTGCGCGCCAGCGCGGCGACGCCAGCATCGCGCGATAGGCCTTATACGTCTCCTGAGCCACCGCGATACCCAGCTTGTTGCGCAACTCGACCGGTACTTTGTCCTTGATCGCCACATCCCAGCGGCTGACGAACACCGAAGCCACCGAGCCGACGCGTGGATCGAGCTTGGCCTGGACTCGCCGCTCGATGCCGCGCAGGTAGGCTTCCGCGGCGGCCACGTATTGCTCAGACGAGAACAACAAGGTGACGTTGATCGGTATGCCGGTGAAGATCGCCTCTTCGATGGCAGGAATGCCTTCGGGGGTACCAGGAATCTTCACAAACAGATTCGCTCGCGCGGCTTGCCGATGGATGTCCTTGGCCGCCTGGATGCTCCCAGCCGAGTCGCTGGCCAGCAAGGGCGACACCTCCATCGAGACCCAGCCATCAAGCTGATTGCTGGCCTCAAACACGGGCTGGAACAGGTCGGCGGCGCGACGCAGATCCTCCAGCGCCAGTTCCATGAAGAGCGCTTCACCCGACAGGCCGGCCCTGGCCTTCTCATGGATGCCCGTGTCGTAGGCATGACCGCCGCCGATGGCTCCATCGAAGATGGTCGGGTTCGAGGTGAGGCCGGTGACCGACAGCTCCTCGATGTAGCGGCGCAAGGTGCCGTCGTCGAGGATTTCCCGCGTGATGTTATCCAGCCACAGGCTTTGACCGAGTTGATGTAGTTGCTGGGTGGGTTTCATGGCTACTCCGGTAAAACAAAGGCAGGATCAGCACGAAAATCGGACAACGCGTAGCGGGCAAGCTCGCCAATATGAGCGACGGTCACGTCGGGCACGGGATCGAGCGTGGAGGACTCGGCCTGGGCCGCGTAGTGGCCTTGCTGCACGAAGACCGTGGTAAGACGCTCGCCGAGCAAGCGCTTCATGGCGGCCAGAAGCCGGGGCTTGTCGTCGACCATCACATAGTGGGAGGCGGGGAAACTCTGCTGCATGGGCTCGCTCATATGCTCCTTGTGCACATAGATGAGCACCCGGCCAGCGACCGCCTGCCACAGGCCCGATTGATGGATCTTGTGCGGCTGAAACACGATGTCGCCGTCCGAAAGAATGACGGTGGTACCCAGCGTGCCAAGATGCCTGAGGGTTTCCAGCGCGCCGGGGTACAAGCCATCGGCAAACGGGTAGTCGAGCAGGTAAGAGGAAAGCCGCAACAGCGACGGGTTGGCCTCGCAGCCGAGTCGAAATTGCTGGAGCGCGCCAAGATAATCGGCGTAGCCAAGCCGGTCCCGCAGCGTTTCATAGATGGACCAGTAGCGCTTGCGCTCATCCTCGCCGAACTGCGCATCCAGCGTGGCCGTCATGTCGGAGGCGAAGCGATCGTTATCGAACAAGGTGTTGTCGACATCAAGAAGGAACACCACCGACCCTGTCTTCAGCACGGTTTGCTCTCCTCCGGCTGCGGGTTATGCCAGCCGCCCTTGATAATGCTGTCGGCGGCTGCCGGCCCCCAGCTGCCCGCGTCGTATTCGATCAACGGCACCGTGTTGTTTAGTATCGGATCGACTACCGACCAGGCGGTCTCAACGGACACATCGCTGGTGAACTGGGCGACGTCACCGTGGATCGCACCCCCTAGCAGGCGCTGGTAAGGCAGCTCATCGCGTTGTGTTTGATGCCGCGCCACCAGTTCCACTGACTCTCCACGCATCGCTTCGCCCGACTGCTTCACCTGGGCGCCGAGCGAAATGATGACTTCGGGGCTGACGCGGAATCGAAAATGATTGGCCTGCGTTGGCAGCACGTCGTCGAACACGGCCAAGGGCGGATGCTTGAGCGTCACGAATACCTCCGAGCAGGTGATGGGCAGGCACTTGCCCGTACGTATATAAAAAGGCACACCAGCCCAGCGCCAGCTGTCGATGTGCAGGCACAGCGCGGCGAAGGTTTCCACCTGGGAGTCCGCTGCCACACCCTTCTCGTCGCGGTAGCCGCGAAACTGGCCCCGCACGACGTCTTCAGGGCGCAATGGGCGCATCGCGCGGAACAGGCGCAATTTCTCGGCGCTCATGGCCACGGCGTCTCGTCCGACCGGCGACTCCATCGCGAGCAAGGTGGTCACCTGCAGCAAATGGTTTTGTACCACGTCGCGGATGGCGCCGGTTTCTTCGTAGAAGCCGCCACGCCCTTGCACACCGAAGTTCTCTGCCATGGTGATCTGCACGCTTTCGATATAGGTGCGATTCCACACCGGCTCAAGAAAGGTGTTGGCAAAGCGGAAGTACAGCAGGTTCTGCACGGCCTCCTTGCCCAGATAGTGGTCGATACGAAAGATGTCGGACTCGGCAAAGACTTCGTGCAAGGTTTGATTCAGGGCCCTGGCGGATGCCAGGTCATGCCCGAACGGTTTTTCGATGATGATGCGCGCGCCCTTGGCACAGCTGGATCTCGCCAGGCCATGGACGACCGTGCCAAACATGCTGGGTGGGATGGCCATGTAATGCAGCGGGTGACTGGCGGCGCCCAAGGCCTGCTTTAGACGGTCATACGTTGCCGGGTCGTTATAGTCTCCATCGATGTACTGCAGTCGCGCGGAGAGCCGGCTGAAGGCCTCCTCGTCGATACCGCCGTGCACCTTGAGGCTGTCGCGCGCCCGCTCGCGCAGCTGCTCCGCTGTCCAGTTGGCATAAGCCACGCCAATGACCGGCATGTCGAGCTCACCGGCACGCGTAAGCGCCTGCAGTGCGGGGTAGATCATCTTGTAAGCCAGATCGCCCGTCGCACCAAAGAAGACGAAGGCGTCGGAACGAATGGCACTCATGAAGTGAACCTATGTCGTTGCCACATACATCTGGTACGCGGGAAACACTGAGCTTGGCTGAGACGACGTTAAGAGCACGCAAGGACCATATGGCCATGGCGTGACGTCCTCGTCGAATGGTTCAGAGCATCCCTAGCTGGCGCTCCGCAAGCGCACGTCCACGTAGTGATCCAGGCCATCATCGAACAGCAAAATGCATTGATCCGCCTGCGGCTTGCCATCCAGGCTCAGCTGGATGCCGTCGATGAGATCGTCGGTGCGAGTAACGGTAATGTGGTAGTCGGTCTCGTGGTGCCGATAGTCCAGCTTGAACGAGGCCCAGTCCGGCGGCAGTACCGGCGTGATGCACAGGCGTTCGCCCTCCAGCTGAAGTCCCAGCAAGGATTCAATGATCAGGCGATACATCCACCCCGCCGAGCCGGTATACCAGCTCCACCCGCCCCGCCCCACGTGCGGGGCCACGGCGTAGACATCGGCCGAGACCACATAAGGTTCCACCTTGTAGGTGTCGATCGCCTCGTGGGTCAATCCATGGTTTACCGGATTGATCATCCGCAATAACTCCCACGCACGTGCACCGTCGCCAAGCTTGGCGAAGGCCATCGTCGCCCAGATTGCCGCATGGGTGTACTGGCCACCGTTTTCGCGCACGCCAGGCACATAGCCCTTGATATAGCCTGGATCGAGTGCGGATCGATCGAACGGAGGATCGAGCAGTTGGATCAGCCCCACGTCACGACGCACCAGGTACTGATCCAGCGATTGCATGGCCTGCCGGGTGCGCTCCTCACTTGCCGCGCCCGAAAGCACTGACCAGCTCTGCGCGATCGAATCAATCCGGCATTCATCGTTGCTGGACGAGCCCAGCGGTGTGCCGTCGTCGAAGTAGGCACGGCGATACCATGCGCCATCCCACGCGTGCGCTTCGAGATTGACCTGGAGCTTGGCCGCTTCAGCCTCGCAATAGGTCGCGAACGGCACGTCGCCCCTGCCGCGCGCGATCGGTGCGAAGCGCAGCAGCACGTCGTAGAGGAAAAAGCCGAGCCAGACACTCTCGCCGCGGCCATGCTCGCCGACCTTGTTCATGCCGTCATTCCAGTCGCCGGCACCGATCAGCGGCAGTCCGTGGACGCCACGTGGCGAGGCGTGCCGAATGGCCCGCACGCAATGCCCGTACAAGCTCTCGTGCAATTCCGAGCGAGCCGGCAGGTCGTAATAGGACTCTTCATCCGGATTGACCAACCGCCCTTCCAGGTAGCCGGCACTTTCATCGAGCACGCCATGGTCGCCCGTCGTAAGTACATAGCGGCTGGTTACCAGCGGCAGCCATAGATAATCGTCGGAACACTGCGTGCGCACACCCCGATCCAGCGGCGGGTGCCACCAATGCTGGACGTCTCCCTCGACAAACTGGTGGGCCGCACATAGCAACAGGTGCTGTCGTACACGATGTGGACTGGCGTAGATCATCGCCATCGAATCCTGCAACTGATCGCGGAAACCAAACGCGCCGCCGGACTGGTAGTAACCACTGCGCGCGAAAAAGCGGCATGCCATGGTCTGGTACATCAGCCATCCGTTGGCGAGTACATTCACCGCCGGATCGGGCGTCTGCACCTGTACCTTGCCGAGCGTCCAGCGCCAATGCATGCGTACCGCGTCGAGCACCGAGGTCGCCGTGCCCTGCCCTCGCAGTCGCTGCACCATGTCGCTTGCTGCCTTGGCATCGCCGGCAACGCCCAATCGAAAAATAATCTCGTACTCATCGCCATCATCCAGCTCGAAGGCCAACTGCAGGGCCGCGCACGGGTCCAGCCCCGCACCGACCTGGCCCGAGAGACGCGCATGCGCCATCGCCGCCGGCGCCTGGCGATTGCCATTGCGGCCCAGAAATTCCGCGCGATCACCAGTGAGCGTTCGCGCATGATGGTGCAGGTCAAAGAATGCCACCCGACCCGGAAACTCCATGTTGTAGGCATTGCGCGCGAAGATGGCGCCGGTTACCGGATCCGTTTCGGTCACCACATGCATGGCCGTGCGCGAGCGCAGATCACCCAGCACCCATTCGACGTAGCCCGTGGCGGAAAGCCGCCGTACCCGGCCGGACGTGTTGCGTATCTTCAGCACGTTGAACTTGACCGGGGATTCCAGATCGACATACGTCCACAGCTCGCTATGGATACCGCGCTCGTCATGCTCGAACACCGAATAGCCGAAACCGTGACGGGTCCGGTAAGGGCCGCTGCCACGTCGCGGCAAGGGCGTGGGCGACCAGTAGTGACCCGACTGTTCGTCGCGCAGGTAGATGGCCTCGCCGCTGGCGTCCGTGACGGGATCGTTCGCCCATGGGGTGAGACGGAATTCGTGCGCGTTCTCGGCCCAGGTATAGCTACCGCCGCTTTCGGATACCACGCAGCCGAACTGCGGGTTGGCCAGCACATTGGACCACGGCGCGGGCGTTGGCTTGCCTTCTTCCAGGTCGATCACATACTCGCTGCCATCCGCACTGAAGCCGCCATAGGGATTGGTCAACGACAACCCTTCCCGCGTCGACGGAGGTGGCGCTTCAGGCTCCGGCGCGTCGCCATAGCTGGCCGTGATCCTCAGTGGCGCCGGTCGCGTGCGCAAGCGCCGACGCCCCACCTGCTCGGCCAGGCTGCCCGCATTGTCGAAAAGCACCAGGCGCGCTGCCGCCTGCACCAGGACGCGATCCTCATTGGATATCTGCTGGACCGAACGCACGAAGATGCCGCCTGGGCGATCGATCAGGCTCGCCTCCACGCCCGAGGCGATCAAGCCCATGATCATGTCCTGCAGTTGTTGACGGTAGCCGGCGTGATCCTCGTTCCAGACCACCAGATCCACCGTCAGCCCCTTGAGCCGCCAGTACGCATGCGCTTGCACCATCTGCCGTACCAGTTCGATATTGGACAGGTCGCCGATATGCACGAGTGCAATGGGCAGGTCACCCGAGATCGACTGTCCCCACAGGCCCGATTGGCCACGACGGTTGGCGCGCAGAATGCCCGTCTCGGCGCGCAATGCAGGATTGGCGTAGATGATGGACGTGGCCATCTGTTCGTACAGCTGCGCATCGGCCAGGCTCGCATTGAGTTGGCGCAGCAACACCTGGCTGTGGGTCCAGGCCAGGTCGAACACGCGGTCGGCCAGATGGCGATCGCGATACTTCGCGATCAGCCCCAGGCAGGCATCGCGCGATTGGCCGACGCCGGTTACCAAGTCCACCACGGCCGAACGCCCAGGTTCCAGCGAGATGCGGCAGCGGATGGCCACGATGGGATCAAGGACCGAACCCTGGCTGTTCGACAGGCGACGGTGGTTGTCGCCCTGGCCACTCATCACCTGGGGACGGGCCACGCTGCATCCGCGCCCGATGAAGCGGGCACGATCGGTCTCGTATGAGATTTCATCGACATCGGCGTCATGCACCGCCATCAGGTGGCACATCCACGGCACGGTTTCCTGGCTCGATCGCGGACGCCGGGTGCACATGATGGCCTGCAAGGCCGGCAACAGTTCCGTCTGTACAAACAGGTTGCTGAAGGCGGGGTGCATCGCATCGGCGATGGCCGGGGCGAGCACCACCTCGGCATAGCTGGTGACTTCGATAGTGCGCGATGTTCGGCCGCGATTGGTGATGCGGATGCGGCGAAGCTCGATGTCGTCCTCGGGCGACACCACGATCTCGGTATGCGCGTCGAAGTCCTGCTCGCGCACGCGAAATTCAGCGCGCGCATCGGAGAAGATCGCCTCGTAGTGCTCAACTTCCCTCAGCGCCGGCTGATGCGAGCTCGACCAGAACTCACCGCTGGCTACATCACGCAGATAGCAGAACATGCCCCAGTTGTCGCAGCTGATGTCTTCCTGCCAGCGAGTGACGGCCAGTTCGCGGCAGCGGCTGTAGCCGCCACCGGCACTGCTCACCATCACGTGATAGCGACCATTGGAAAGCAGCTGCACCGCCGGGCGCGCCCGGTCCGGATCGGTAAACACGCGCAAGGTCGGCTCGGGCGATGGCGCCATCGTGTCGAGCGAGGGGAATTCCGTCGCGTGCACAAACTCCACCGCCGCCCTCGGAACGCGCTCCTGCAACAGCAGCAGGGTTGCCTGCAGCGAGGGGTCGGACTCGAATCGCTTCTGCATCGGCCGCTGCTGCAGCAGGTAGTCCAGGGCCAGCAGACTCATGCCCTGGTGGTGTGCCATGAAGGAGCGGATGACCGCGGCCTCCTGCCCGCGCGGCAGGCGGGCGGGCGTGTAGTCAACCGCCTCGTAAAGACCAAAGCGCCCTTCCAGGCCATCACCTACCAGCCTGCGCAGGTTGGCGCTCGCCGCAGCCGGCGCCACCATCAAGGCCAGCACCGTGGCATAAGGCGCAACCACCATTTCTTCACCAAGGCCACGCTTGAGGCCAAGCCCCGGCACACCAAAGGCCCGGTACTGGTAATTGAACTGGGCGTCGAACGTGTTGTAACCCGATTCGGAAACGCCCCATGGCAGGCCCAGCTGGTCACCGTATTCGATCTGCCTTGCGACGGCGGCCCGGCAAGTCTGGTCGAGCAAGGTGTCGCCGTAGCTGGGCATGACCAGCATCGGCATCAGGTATTCGAACATCGAGCCCGTCCAGGACAGCAGCACGGGCAGGCCCGCTGCCGTGGTCAAGAGCCTTCCCAGGGTGAACCAGCCTTCCTGGGGCAGTTGCTCTTGCGCGATCGCCACGAAGCTTGCCAGCCGCGCTTCCGACGCAAGCAGATCGTAGAAACTGGTATCCAGCCGGCGCTCATCCACGTTGTAGCCGATCGAGAGCAGATCGCGCTGACCGTCGTATAGAAAATCAAAGTCCATCACCGCCATCTCGCCGGCCTGTTTGGCAAGCCTGTCGATGGTGGCCAATAGCCTGGCCGCCTGCGCCTGCGCTTCGCTGTCACTGTCCGGATCGATCTGTGTGGCCTGACGCAACGTCGGAAGATGGGCTTGCCCATCCACTGCCTCGATCGCCGGCAGGCGCGTCAGCTGGCGTGCATGGCCATGGATGTCGCGGCATTGCTCCAGCAAGGCTTGAATCCAGTATTGGACCTCGCCGCCATCCTGCGCGTGCAGAGACGCCGCCACGGCCTCACTCTCGGCCAGCAATTGCCCAGCAACCGCCTGGGCGTCGTCCATGCTCGTTGGCGAGGCTTCCATGGCTGCCCGCAAAGCGAGCCGCAAGCCATCCAGCGAGTCGGTGGGCCCGCTGGTGTCCAGCACCGCCTTGCGCAAGACGTCGAGCGTATCTTTCAAGCCTTCGAGCAGGCGCACATCGAACAGTGTGTTATCGGCCAGGGCCAGCAGGCCCGCGCGCAGCGTGAGCAGGTGTCCCGCCAGATTTCCACTGTCCACCGAAGAGACGTAGCACGGCGGCAACGGCCTGAGCGTGAGCGTGTCGTACCAGTTGTAGAAGTGCCCTCGATAGCGCTCCATCGACTGCATGGTATGCAGTGCCTTCTCGGTGCGGTCGAGCAGACGCGTCATGGTGACATAGCCAAAATCGTAAGCCGCCAGATTCGCCAAGAGCGACAAGCCCATATTGGTGGGCGACGTGCGGTGCGCCACCACGACAGCCGGCTGCTCCTGCATGTTGTCCGGCGGAAGCCAATGGTCCTCGGGGCCGACATGCGTCTCGAAAAACGCCCAGGTCTTGCGTGACAGCATACGCAGGAATCGCAGCTCGCCAGCAGAGGGCGTATACGCTTCACGTCCGATGGGCCGGCTGATCCACCACGCGAGCATCGGCGAGACAAACCAAAGCAACAGGAAAAAGCCGGCCTCCGGACTCATCGCCGGCTGCCAGCGCAAAAGCCCCGCGGCCACGGCGATGGACAGTGCCGGCGAGACCCACATCAGGCGATAAAAGCCGGCCAGGCTCCCCGCACTGGATCGCTCGGTATCCCTGGAGACGCTCCACTGAAGCATGCGACGTCGGCTGAAGCACATGCGCCAGAGGGTGCGAAGAATGGCGTCGAGGCTGTATAGCGCCTCGTGTGGCAACCAGGCCAGCAATACCAGCGCATGCAGAAAGTGCTGCCCGCTGGACTGAAGCGCGACGCGGACATGCTGACCGAGCTTCATGTCGCGCGACTTCCTCAGCAGGTCGACCAGCGAGGCCAGCAGCGGCGGCACCAACACGACCGCGAGAATGGCGGCGGTCCACCATGGCCGCCGGGGCAAGCAAAACCAACCGACCAGAAGCAAGGCCAGCAACGAAGCCGGCACCAGGCTGCGACGCAGGTTGTCAAGAATCTTCCAGCGGGAGAGTGTTGAGAGGGGATTCCATTCGCGCAGCCCCTCCTGGGTGGGCGTGCGCAGCATCAACCAGGGCAACAGTTGCCAGTCACCGCGAATCCAGCGATGACGACGACTCACGTCGGAGCTGTAGCGGGACGGATATTCCTCGTAGAGCTCCACGTCGCTGATCAAGCCCGAGCGCGCATAGCAGCCCTCCAGCAAATCGTGGCTGAGGATGCTGTTGTCGGGAAAGCGCCCGCCCATGGTGGCTTCAAACGCATCCACGTCATAGACGCCCTTGCCTATGAAGGATCCTTCATGGAAGAGATCCTGGTAGACATCGGAAACCGCCTGCGTATAGGGGTCGACGCCGGCGCCGCTGCTGAACAATCGCGTATAGGCGGACCGCGTTGCGCTGGCAAGACTCACACCGACCCGGGGCTGCAGAATGCCGTAACCGGCGACGATACGCCGGCGATCCGCATCAATCACCGGCCGGTTGAGGGGATGGTCCATGGCGCCGACGAACTGGTGCGCCGAATCGCGAGGCAACTGCGTATCGGTATCCAGCGTAATGACGTACTTGATCTTGGCAAGCAAGTCGCGGCGACCGACGATCATCAGGAACCGTTCGCTGCTGCCTCCGCGCAAGAGTGCATTGAGTTCAGCGAGCTTTCCGCGCTTGCGTTCGTATCCCATCCACAGCTGGTCGGCCGGCTCCCAGCGGCGAGGCCGATGCAGCAGGAAGAATCGATCGCCCTCCGCTTCGGCATAGGTGGCATTGAGCGCCTCGATACGCTGCCGGGCCAAGGCCAGCAACGAGGCGTCTTGCTCCAATACCTCCTGCTGCGCATCGGCGAAGTCAGACAGCAGCGCGAAGTGAAGGAAGCTGTCGCGATTGGCCAGGAAACGCACTTCCAGTCCATCGATGAGATCAGCGACGTCCTGCGGGGTTGAAAACAACGAAGGCACCACGACCAGCGTGCGCGCCTGCTCGGGCAGGCCGGAGGAATAGTCCATGCGCGGCAGCATTTGCGGCTTGACCGTGATGGTCGCCAGCCAGTTCACCAGGGCAATGGATAGCTGACTGGCGGCCAGCGCAAGAGGGACGGCCAGGATGGCGCACAACCAGGTGCGCACGCCGCTGTGGTACAGCGCCGATGCCAGCGGCCACACGAGCAGCAGCGTCGCCAGCAGGATCAGTCCGAGATAGAGCTTGAGCGGCGGCCGCGAAAGAAAGCGCTGCCAGGTAATGGACAGGCTTCGACCCGAGCCGATCCGCCGCTGCAGGCTGGGGAGGCCCTTGTCGACGAGATACCAACCAAGATGCGTCTCGACGGAAGCCTGGCCGGACTGCGAAAAACTGTCTTGCGACAGATCCAGGGCGGCTCGCGCGACCTCGCCTTCCGCAAGCGCGCTCTGCCGGGCAAGCCGCTCCACCACGTGGCGGTAGTGATCTCGCGTGGCGAAATCCATCTTCGGATAAACCCCGGAGGGATCCAGGCGCAGCGTGTGCTCAACCACACTCGTGCTCTCTACGAATTCGCGCCAATCCATGGCCGACAGCATGCGCAGGCTGCCGATGCTGTTGCCAATGGAAACCTGGTCAGCCGCTTGCTGCTGAGTCTCCATTTGCACGAGATGTTCAATGCTCAGGCCCGACTCGGCGAGCCGTTGCTCAATCCAGTTCAGCGGCAGCGCCAACGCAGGCCCCTGCCCTTGCAGGCGCCGGGTCAGTTCAGCAACGAACGAACCGGACATCGATGGATCCGATCGCGCCATGTCGGCAACGGCGAGCACGACGCTCTTGGGATCGGTTTCGGTGATCTCCGTCATCCGGTCAGCCCACTGGGCCGCCAGGCCGCGGTCTTTCCATTCGACCAGGACGCGGGCGGCCACGCGGCGCAGGTTCTCTATCAGCGCCAGTCGAAGCATGATCGGGATCGCCCAAAGCTCACCCAGCGTCAAGGGCGACACGGTTTGATACGAGGCGATGAAGCGCGTGAGGCTCTCGCTGTCGACGCGGCCATCGCCGTGCGAGATCGTCTCCAACGCGATGTCGTAGACGCGCGGAAGTCCCGCTGACGCACCGCTCGCGAGGCTGGGGAGCTCGCGGCTATAGCTTCTTGGCAGATGCCTCTGTGCAATGCGGACTTGCTCTTCGACAAGATAGTAGTTGTCGAGCAGCCACTCGCCCGCCGGCGTGACGCGACGGCCAGCCCTGATGGCGTGCGTCAGCTTTTCGCAGGTGCGCGCCAATAGCAGCTTGTTGTCCGCGAGGCGTGCCAGCAGGGGGTTTGCCTTCGACTCGGCGATGGCTCGATGCCTGCCCGCCAGCACCGCGCCGTACAGATCCATTTGATCGGCACTGAAAAGCTCCGATCGAAGTGCCGGTTCCTGCTCGATGCTTTCGCGAGACGTGGACGGTCGACGTAGCGCGACCCAGGGTGAACGAATCTTCATGGAGGCGAACGGGTTGCCGATCTTCAAGGGTCGCTGTCCCTTCGACAGATCATTCGGCGCGGCAAGTAGCCGCAAGAAGATGTCGTTGCAGGCATGCGCCAGCCTGTCTCCGGGAACGGGAAGCTGTTGTAACCCAGGCTCGGGGACGGTCGCGTGAAAGCAGCCTTCGCGGCAACGCCGCCGGTGCGCTGCAGGCGCGCACGCATCGACCACGGACCTTGCTCGGAAGGCACCGACCTGAGGGCGGCCCTGAACAGTTCTGGCTGTTGGACGGCTGCCATCCTATGATCGGCGTGTCGCAGCTCGATGAGGAACCATCGACTCATGCCATCCGACACGCCGATTTCCCGCGCCGGGCGGGCTGTGGACGCGGCGCCAGGTTGGTGGCGCTGGCTGCCCGGCCTGGTGATGCTGAAAGAGTATCAGGCTGCCTGGCTGCCAAAGGACATCGCCGCCGGACTGGTCCTGACGACCATGCTGGTGCCCGTGGGCATTGCCTACGCCGAGGCCTCTGGCGTCCCCGGTGTCTACGGGCTCTACGCCACCATCATTCCGTTGCTTGTATACGCCGTGTTTGGTCCCAGCCGAATCCTGGTGCTTGGCCCGGACTCCTCCCTCGCGGCGCCGATCCTTGCCATTGTCGCGCCCATCGCCGCCGGCGATCCATCGCGTGCCATCGCCGTCGCCAGCATGATGGCGGTCGTCTCCGGCCTGTTCTGCATCGTGCTGGGACTGCTGCGCCTGGGCTTCATTACCGAACTGCTGTCCAAGCCGATTCGCTACGGCTACATGAATGGCATCGCACTCACCGTTTTGATCAGCCAGTTGCCGAAGCTGTTCGGGGTGTCGATCGATAGTCAAGGACCGCTAAGGGATCTTTTGAATCTGGGAAAGGCGATCGCTGCGGGACAAACCAACTGGTATAGCTTTGCGGTGGGCGCGGTGAGTCTCCTGATTATTCTGTCCCTCAAGCGTTTCAAGGCACTGCCAAGCATCCTCATTGCCGTTGTGGTCGCGACGTTGTGCGTCACGGTTTTCAACCTCGACCGGCTCGGCGTGAAAGTACTCGGCACGATTCCCCATGGCTTGCCGACGTTTGCGATCCCGTGGGCAAGTGGCGCCGATTTACTGCAGATCCTTATCGGCGGCTGTGCGGTCGCGCTGATTTCATTCGCGGATACCAGTGTGCTGTCGCGAACCTTTGCGGCGCGGTTCCATAGCCGCGTCGATCCTAACCAGGAGATGGTGGGCCTGGGGGCGACGAATCTCGTGGCGGGTTTCTTTCAGGGCTTTCCGATCAGCAGCAGTTCGTCGCGCACTCCGGTAGCCGAAGCGGCGGGGGCACGGACGCAGGTGACCGGCGTCGTCGGGGCGCTGGCCGTGGCCGTGCTGCTGTTGGCGGCACCGAATCTGATGCGCTACCTGCCCAACAGTGCACTGGCAGCGGTGGTCATCGCGGCGGCGTTTGGATTGTTTGAATTTGCCGACCTCAAGCGTATCTACCGTATCCAGCAATGGGAGTTCTGGCTTTCACTGGCATGCTTTGCCGGCGTCGCGGTATTCGGCGCCATACCGGGTATCGGCTTGGCGGTGGTGATCGCGATCGTCGAATTCCTCTGGGATGGCTGGCGACCGCATTACGCTGTTCTGGGTCGTGTGGAAGGCCTGCGCGGATATCACGATATCAAGCGCTATCCGCACGCCGCGCAGATCCCGGGGCTGCTGCTCTTTCGCTGGGATGCCCCGCTGTTCTTTGCCAATGCCGAACTGTTCCAGGACCGTCTACTGGAAGCCGTCGAGCAATCGCCAACGCCCGTTACAAGGGTCGTCGTCGCGGCCGAACCCGTCACCAGCGTCGACGTCACCTCCGCTGACATGCTGCGGGATCTGAGCCGAATCCTGAGGGAGCGCGGAATCGCCCTGCATTTTGCCGAGATGAAGGATCCCGTTCGCGACAAACTCAAACGCTTCGAGTTGACGGATGTCATCGGAGATCAGAGCTTTCATCCTACGTTGGGCAGCGCGATCGATGACTATCTCAGGAAACCATGATGGTGTCGGGATCAGCTGATGCCTGGACCAATGCAAACCCATACCCGCCCAGCGAGGACGATGGAATGACCTGCAGACGACGCGAGGTTCTTGGAGCGAACTTCGCAGATCGCCTACTATGGAAGCATGCTCAATCACGCTGACTTGCCCGATTCGACGCTGCTGAATGCAGTGACACGCGATGGATTCGCTTTTGCCGCAGGCGACGGCATGCGTCCACTGCTGGAATCGCTCGGGGATCTGTCTGATTGGACCGCGTTCGCGGATAGCTGGAACAGCCTGGCGCCCGATCCGTATTTGGCAGCAAAGGGGCGCTTTCGGCGCAGGCGCCATGCGACGTTTTCCGCCGTGGCAAAGGGCGCCGTGGTGCCGGAACCTCATCAGGCGCACTTTCAGGCGCTGCAATACAACGCGCTGCAAGGCGATATCCAGCGATGGTTCGAGCCGATTTCCGCCGCCGTCGTGGCTGGCTCCACGTTGCGCACCATCCTCAGCTTCTGCCACGCGTTGTTTGGGTCGCTGGCCTCTGCTACGCCTCGCTGGCATATCGAGGTCCATCAATTCCGCATCGAAGCCACGGCGGGCGCCGCTGGCGAGCCGACGCCGGAAGGCAGTCATCGTGACGGCGTTGACTACGTCCTGGTGCTACTGGTGAATCGCCACAACATCGCGAGCGGCACGACGACCATCCATGCACCGGACGGCCGGCTGCTAGGCGAATTTACCCTCGCACATCCCCTGGATGCGGCGCTGATTCACGACCCCAGGGTCTTCCATGGGGTGACTCCGGTGACGCCGCTCGTCGCCGAGGAACCTGCGTTTCGTGATGTGCTGGTGGTGACCTTCCGGGCATCACCGCCTGCTCATCAGCCGGCGAACTCCGCCTGATTGCCGCTGACCGCGTCGAGTCTTCGAGATCATGGTAGACGACGTGAAGACCGCGACAGGCGATGCGCCTGTTGGCATGGCCGATGGCCACCGGGCCAAGAACACGCAGGGGCGGTCCATTTCGCTATGCTGCGCGGAACGTGGACGTCGCGCTATCGGACCTTCCGAAGGATCCCCATGACCTCCGTTCGTTTGACCGACCTCGCTCATGGTGGCGGCTGTGGCTGCAAGCTTGCGCCGGCCGTGCTGCAGCAGCTGCTCGCCAACAAGCCCGCAACGATGGCGTTCGCGCAACTCCTGGTGGGTACCGAGTCCAGCGACGATGCGGCGGTGTGGCAGGTTGATGAGCGTACTTGCGTCATCGCCACGACCGATTTCTTCATGCCGGTGGTCGACGATCCCTATGATTTCGGCTGCATCGCCGCGGCCAACGCGCTATCCGACGTGTACGCGATGGGCGGCAAACCGATCATGGCCCTGGCCATCCTGGGCATGCCGCTGAACAAGATCGACGTGGAGACGGTGCGTGCGATTCTCGCCGGCGGCGAAGCAATTTGCGCGCAGGCGGGCATTCCCATTGCCGGTGGCCACTCGATCGATTCGGCGGAGCCGATCTATGGCCTCGCCGTGATCGGGTTGTGTGAGCCAGCCAACGTGCGCCGCAACTCCACTGCACGAGCGGGCGACGCGCTGATCGTGACCAAGGGCATCGGCGTTGGCATCTATTCGGCAGCATTCAAGAAGCAAGTCCTGGCGGCCCCTGCGTACGCGGAAATGCTTGCCTCGACCACCCTGCTCAACCGCATCGGCCACGAACTGGCCGAGGATGTGGACGTCCACGCGATCACCGACATCACCGGTTTCGGCCTGTTGGGGCACGGCCTGGAAATGGCTGTCGCCAGTGGCGTGCGACTCAGGATTGAACAGGCGCGCATTCCTTTTTTTGCCGAGGCTGAGGCTTTGGCCGAAGCTGGCTACGTGACGGGCGCCTCCGAGCGAAACTGGAACAGTTACGGCGAGCGCGTCACCCTGCCGCCGGACCTGCCGGCATGGCGTCGCGTCCTGTTGACCGATCCGCAAACCTCGGGCGGTCTGTTGGTGGCGTGCAAGGCCGAGCGAGCCGAAGCCATCCGGACCATGATCGAGGCCGCCGGCTATCCACGCGCAAGCATCATCGGTGTAGCGGCGGCGGGCACCCCGGGCATCGAGGTGGTGTGACCAAGCCGCCAGTAAAGTGGCGGAAGAGAGTGGGAGTCGAACCCACCCGAGACAGTCTGGCTGCCTCACCCGGATTTGAAGTCCGGACGTCCCACCGGAGACGATTCTCTTCCATTCAACGCGGTCACGACGGACCAGGCCCGAACAGGTCAAGATAGCGTGCCTGCATCCTGCGCAAGGTGCCGTGATTGAGCGTGACGCCTTGCCGATCGAAAAATTCTAGTATCTGGATCGCGACTTTTCGACCGCTGTCGATGCGGTCGCGGAATTGCGCGGCCGTGAAGCGGCCATCGGCCGCCTGTGCGGCGATGTCGGCGGCGATCAGCACCATCTCGTGCATGGTCGCACGCAGAAAGAAATGATCGTGCGCTACCTCATCGACCAGACCCAGTCGCGCCGCGAATTTCATCAACTGTCGAATGTCCTGCTCCGGACGCGCAAGCGTGCCGGCGATATCGCGCACACGCGGCGGGCGGAACCGGACATCGTCGCCGAGCAGCGGGGCGATCGTCCGCCATAACGCCTCGCGTTGCGGGCTCAACTGCAGGGAGTGGCCGGGCAAGCGTACGAAGGCACCGTCGCGGACGACCCGGCCAGCAAGATCCGCATGTTGCAGGGCCAGCGCGAAAGCGGCAGCGGGCAGCCTGGGTTGCAATGCCAGCCGCAGTTTCTCCCGACCCATGCCTTGCAAGTCCGGGTTAGCCGCATGAAAGGCCTGGAGGCGCTCAGCCAGATCAGCGGCGAAGCCTTGCCAATGTGCCTGGCTGACCGCGATGCGTTCCTCGCCGATGGGGAAGACCACCGGGGAGAGCGCGGCAACCATGTCGTCAAGCTTGGCCGCGGACAGTGCGCGATCCCGCGCGAAGGCCGAAAGATCCCACGCGAACGGCGGCGCATCGAGCAAGGCGGCAAATGCTTCCAGTGGGTCGACGATGCTCAGCGCAACGCGCTGGGCCACCCGCTCGGCGGTGCGGCGTTGGCGCGAAGGTGCGCGCAAGTCGAGCAACTGACCGCCGCCGATCGTGTGTTGGGCGGAGACATCGCGCAGCACGAAACGGTCAAGCGCCGCCGCCGCGATCGGCCGACTCAGCACCAGTTGCACGTCAGCCGTGTGGCCAGGCCACAGTTGCTCGCCTTCGAGCAAGACGATGCGCGCGCCGACCTCGGCGGCAGCATGGTGCAGTCGCGCCGGAAACCATTGGCCGATCGGCCTCGATTCGCCCGGCAAGAGATGCAGGCGCGCGTCGATACGGTCGGTTGGCGCGTGCAGGAAGGGATCGACGACCATGTCGCCGCGATGGATCGCATCCTTGGCCATGCCTTCGCCGGCAAGGTTCAACGCGCAACGGTCGCCGGCCCTTCCCTGTGTTACCTCACGGTTCTGTGCATGTAGCGAGCGCACGCGCGCACTCAGTCCCGAGGGGCTGAGCAGGACCTGATCCTTGACGCACACCGCACCGGACAACACGGTGCCGGTCACCACCACGCCGATCCCGGCCAGGATGAAGACGCGATCGACCGCAAGTCGGAAGCGACCGTC
>DASXND010000349.1:0-3450 GCA_036495265.1 Dyella sp. | reverse complement strand
ACTGGATGGCCGCAGCGTGCAGCTGCATCTGCGCGGGCCCGAGCTGGCCTTGTCCGTTACGGTCGACGGCGAGCGCCTGAAGGTCGGACCGGCCCAGGACGATAGCCATCTGCGCGTCGCCGCCACGCCGGGCAGCCTGCTTGCCATGCTGCTCAAGCGCGACGACGACGGCGTGGCGCCAGGCAAGGTGGAGATCGCCGGCGACGCCGAACTCGCACGACGCCTGGAGAAACTCGCCAGCAAGTTCGCACCGGATTTCGAAGAGGCGTTCGCGCGCACCTTTGGCGACGTACTCGGCGTGCCGCTGGCCAAGGCCGTGCGCAATGGGCTCGCCCACGCCCGTGAAACCGCCAGCCACCTGACCACCGACACGGCGGACTGGCTGCGCGACGAAATACGCGTCGCCGCGGCACCCGGCGAAGTGGAAACCTTCCTCGACGGCGTGGACGAACTGCGCGAACGCAGCGAGCGGCTCGAAGCGCGGCTCGCACGACTCGAACAACGCCTGCGCAAAGGACCCGCCGCGTGACCACACCTTTGAACGTGGTGCCGCGCGTCCTGCGTGTCGCGTCCGTGCTGCTGGCCTATCGACTCGATGAGCTGGTCGATGCGGCCCACCTGTTCCGTCCGCTCAAGCTGGTGCGACCGTTCGTGGCCAGGCCACGCGCCGATGTGCGCAACATGCCGCGCGGCGAACGCCTGCGCCTGGCGCTGACCGAGCTCGGGCCGATCTTCGTCAAGGCTGGCCAGGTACTGTCCACGCGCCGCGATCTGGTGCCGGCTGATATCGCCGACGAGCTGTCCCAGCTACAGGATCAGGTGCCGCCTTTCTCGGGCGCCGAAGCACGCGCCATTGCCGAGCGGGAGCTGAAGGCGCCGATCGGCCAGTTGTATGCGCGCTTCGACGAGACGCCACTGGCCTCCGCATCGATCGCCCAAGTCCACGCCGCCACGCTGCATGACGGCAGCGAGGTCGTGGTGAAGGTCTTGCGCCCTGGCATCAAGCAGCGCATCGATCGCGACGTGAAATTGCTGCGTTCGCTAGGCGAACTGGCGCAACGCTGGCATCCCAACGCCGACAAGATCCGCCCGCTCGACGTGGTCGCCGAAGTCGAGAAGATGCTGGAAAACGAGCTGGACCTGCAGCGCGAAGGCGCCAGCGCCAGCCTGCTGCGCCGCAACTTCGCGAGCGGTGTCGATATGTACGTGCCGGCCGTGCATTGGGAATTGACCACCGGCGGCGTGCTGACATTGGAACGCGTACACGGCGTCAGCTGCGACGATATTGCCGCCATCGATGCGGCAGGGATAGATCGCAAGGCGCTGGCGGTAAAAGGCGTGCGCCTGTTCTACGAACAGGTATTCCGCGACAACTTTTTCCACGCCGATGCCCACCCGGGCAACATCTGGGTGGATACGACGAGACCGACCGAACCACGCTTCATCGCGCTGGATTTCGGCATCATGGGCTCGCTGCCGGAAGAAGACCAATACTGGCTCGCGCAAAATTTCATCGCCTTGTTCGAGCGCGATTACGCGCGCATCGCGCAGCTGCACGTCGACGCTGGCTGGATGCCCTCTAACGTGCGCCTGGACGAACTGACCGCTGCCGTACGCACGGTGTGCGAGCCGTATTTCACCCGACCGCTTGCGCAAATCTCGTTGGCCGAGCTGGTGGTGAAGCTGTTCCAGACCGCGCGGCGTTATCAGCTGACCTTGCAGCCGCAGTTGATCCTGCTGCAAAAGACCTTGCTGAATATCGAAGGCGTGGGCCGCATGCTCGATCCCGAGATCGATATCTGGGCGGTCGCCCACCCGGTGCTGAAACGCATCCTGCGTGAACGCTACAGTCCGCTGCGTACGCTGCGCACCATGCGTCGCCGCCTGCCCGAATGGCTGCACGCCGCGCCGGAATTCCCCGAATTGATTCGCGACGCCCTGCGCCAGGTCGCGCGTGGCGAGCAGCGCAGCGTGAGCGATCCGAGCGCGCTGGCGCAGCAGCGCGATGATGCGCAGCGCACGCGTCGCTTGTTGGCCTATGGCTTGCTGGGTAGCAGTTTGCTGATTGGTAGTGCGGTGCTGTGGACACAGGCGTCGCAACAAGGTCCGTGGCCCGCGGTCGTGACAGGCGTCATCGCTCTACTCGCATTCTCCATCGGCTGGCCCCGACGCTGATTTATTCGCTGGGATGACGGTTTCGGCACGTATACGTAGCGCGACCCTCACGCACGCAGGCTTATCCAACTCCCCCATGCTCGACATCCTCTACCAAGACGACGCCCTGATCGCGGTGAACAAGCCCGCAGGCCTGGCTGTGCATCGCTCCAAGATGGTCGGCAACGCCGAGGAGTTCCTGATCGACCAGTTGCGCGAACAAGTCGGTGGCATCGTGTATCTGGCGCACCGGCTCGATCGCGCCACCAGCGGCGTGCTGTTGATCGCGCGCTCCTCGGAGATCGCCGCCGCGCTGGGCGAGCAGTTCATGGGCCGCGAGGTGCACAAGCAGTACCTGGCGGTGGTACGTGGCTGGCCGGAAGCAGAGGAAGCACTGATCGACTATGCCCTGCCCGGCTCCCGCGACACCGGCCCACGCCGCGAGGCCCGCACCCGCTACCAGCGTCTGGCCACCGTGGAAGTACCCATCGAACTTGGCCGTTACCCGCAGCAACGCTATGCCCTGGTGCTGGCGGAACCGGAGACCGGTCGCTTCCGCCAGATCCGCAAGCACATGGCACACATCCATCACCCGATCATCGGTGACTGCCAGCACGGCCGCGGCGATCACAACCGCCTGTACAAGCAGTACTTCAGCTGCCACCGCATGCTGCTACACGCCTGGCGACTGCGCTTTTCCCATCCCGTGACCGGCACTCCCATGTGCATCGAGGCACCATTGGATGCGGCCTACCAGGCGTTGCTCGAGCGTTTCGGCTGGACCGTGCCCACAGAACCACTGGCGCCATTTGCCGCATAAGTCAGGGCAGCGCGTGACACGCGCGCCCGCTAAACTGCGGGCATGCTCACCGTCAGCCGATCCATCACCCTACCCGAGTCGGAGCTGACCGAGCGCTTCCTGCGTGCCGACGGTCCGGGCGGCCAGCACGTCAACCGCACCGAGAGTGCGGTGGAACTGCGCTTCGACGTGGTGCATTCGCCGTCCCTGCCCGAACCCGTGCGCGAGCGCCTGCTGGCCCGCCGTGACCGCCGCCTTACCGACGACGGCGTGCTGGTGATCCAGGCCCGGCGCTTCCGCGAGCAGGCCCGCAACCGCGAAGACGCGCGCGAACGACTGGTCGAAATCATCCGCGGCGTGCTGGTGCCTCCCAAGGCACGCGTCGCCACCAAGCCCACCCGCGGCTCGAAAGAGCGGCGCCTCGCCGGCAAAGAGCAGCGCGGCAAGATCAAACAAACGCGTTCGCGTGACTGGAGTCGTGAATGAGTAACCGGATG
>DASXND010000348.1:0-4745 GCA_036495265.1 Dyella sp. | reverse complement strand
TGGGCAGCGTCGACCAGCCCCGACCAACGGTTCATGGCCAGGTCGATGGCTTCGGGACTATTGGTGGTGTAGGCGAGCAGGAGCGCCTTGGCCGTACCACCGTGCCCCGCCAGCAGCGATCCGACCACGGCATCGTCTACCGATGGCTCGACGGCGCCTGCCGGCGCGCTGTTGATCAAGCGGTGCACATTCGCGCGCAGCATGAGTACCGCGTCGTCACCCGAGGCGGTCGCCATAGGGGATGGTGTGCTCGCCCTAGCGGTGCCCGGCTTGTCGTGATGAAGCGCAGCACCCATACCTAAAGCTATCCAAAGGGCGGTCGCCGTAAGGGACACTCCCCACACGGCGATGCCATGCATGGCGCCCATGGTTTCATCGCCATTGCCGTCAAACCAACTGGCGAACATGCCACCCACAAAGAGGCCGGCGGCCCAACTGACCACGACCCATACGGCGGTGCCGATACCGATACCCTTGGCCACCGTAGCGACATCATGCGGGTTGAACGCCGCAAATCCGAGCGCCAGGCCGGCGACGTAGAGAAGGCCCGCAACGCCGGTCGCGACGAACCAGCCGGCAAAAATAGCCCCCCAGTTCATTCGGGGATAGCTGGGACTGCCTTCAACCAGTCCTGAAGTACTAATAACCTGTGCCATGACGTCACCCTCCGGCGTTTGATGAGCGATGCACCTTGCAAGAAAAGTCAGGCACAACCTCGTAGCAGTGCGATGAGGATGAGCACGGGAAGTGGCACACCCAAGATCCAAAGCAATACATAGCCGATACCGCCACGCTCTCTTTCGTGCGCGTGAATCGGCTCGCCCCTTTGAGAAATATCTACGCGGTCTGACATTACGGTTTCTCCTTGAACGCCAAGAGTGACCAAGGCCTGCCTCGATAAGCTGAGGTCGACGGCGTTATTCGTATGTGATGTTTCGTGCTCGACGTCGTGATCATCTTGAGCCGCACTGCATGACGACGGTTCGAACACTATTGGATCACTACGTATTGACGAAGCTCCGTGCATCGTCAAGCAAGCTTCGCCGCATCGTCGAGGGCAAAGTCAATCGCCGAAGGATTCATCCAAGGTGAGGTTGATGGCAATCACTTGCAGGCCGAAGGATTGGGCTTGCTTCAAGGGTCCCCATGAATGGCGAACGCTCATTTGCTGAAACAGTACGCGACTTGCCAGTGCTCTCCGCCGACATCGCGCTTGGCGAATGTAGCCTGCTGATTGTTGCGCCTCATCCGGACGAAGAGGCACTCGGATGCGGCGGCCTGCTGTCCTGGGCGTCGCACCGCAATCGCAGGATTCGTATCCTCTTCCTCACCGACGGTGAGGCCTCACATCCTGGCTCGCTCACCCATCCTCCCGCACGGCTCGCCAGCGTACGCCGGGACGAAGCACGCGCGGCGGCCGCATGCCTTGGCCTGCATGAAGAGCAACTCGCCTTTCTTGGATTGCCCGACGGCGCGCTGGAAACACTCAATGCCGCGCAAACCCAGGCTGCGCTAAATCGCATAAGCGGCTGTGCGCTCGAACTGGCCCCCGCACTTACCTTGGTCACGGCGTGGACCGATCCACACGGCGACTATCAAGCTGCGTATCGGCTGGTTCGACGCGCACTGGAAACGGTCCGCGACGCGCAGTTGCGTACCTATCCGGTATGGAGCTGGCTGCTGGAGGCAGGGCAATTCGGCGGCCGTCTCAAGGGTTGTCGCGTCGACGTCGCCGCGCACTCCCACATCAAACGGCAGGCGATTCAGGCTCATGCCAGCCAGCTCGGACGGGTCGTCCATGACAGCACGATCGGCACCGTGCTCACCGAGCAATTGCTGAGCCATGCCAATGCCGATTACGAGGTCCTCCTTGAACCCACACTATGATCACCACTTTCTCAAGGCGCTACACCTCGCCCATGCCGATCCATGGAATGTACGCATAAGCGCCTATGCGAAGGCCAAAGCCAAGATGACGTACGCACAAGTGCAGCCATGAACGTCTCCGTAGAAGCACTGCCCCCGCCCGTACCAGAAGATGCGACATCCAAGTCTGACGCCCTTCCATGGTGGCGGCGCATGGGCGCAGGCCTGGTCACGGGAGCCGCCGACGATGATCCGAGCGGCATTGCCACTTATTCCCAGGTGGGTGCGCGCTTCGGCTACGCCACGCTGTGGACGATGCTGTTGGCCATGCCCTTGATGATCGCCATTCAGATGGTGAGCGCACGCATTGGTCGCGTCACCGGCAGAGGACTGGCCGACAATATGCTCCGGTACTACCCGAAGGCGCTCGTACAAGGACTGGTGCTGCTTCTTCTGGTAGCCAATGTCATCAACCTTGGGGCTGATATCGCGGCCATGGGCGCGGCGCTGCAACTGCTTATCGGCGGCCCGGCACTGGCTTATGCGATGGGGTTTGCCGTGCTTTCACTGGCGCTGCAGGTTTTCATCCCGTTCTCACGCTACTCGGCATTTTTAAAAGTATTGACGCTAAGCCTGTTCGCCTACGTGGCCACGATATTTGTGGTCAAGATTCCCTGGGCCGAAGTACTCAAGCAGACCTTTCTTCCGAGTATTCACCCGAGCAGCCAGTTCGCCATCGCCATTGTCGCCATTCTCGGAACGACCATCAGTCCCTACCTGTTTTGTTGGCAAGCCGCACAGGAGGTGGAAGAGGTAAAGCAGAGCGACGAACGCGAGCCACTCAAACACGCCCCCGCCCAGGCACCCGATGCCCTGAAACGGATTCAGATCGACACGACAAGTGGCATGGTGTTTTCCAATATCGTGGCCTATTTCATCATCCTGACCGCCGCTGCGGTGCTGCATGCTCACGGAAAAACCGAGATCCAATCCTCGGCGGAAGCGGCAGCGGCATTGAAACCTGTCGCCGGCCGTTTTGCTTTCTGGTTGTTCGCTGCAGGCATCATCGGCACCGGCCTGCTAGCGCTCCCAGTGCTCGCCGGCGCTACGGCCTACGCGACGGCGGGTGCATGGAAGCAACCCTACGGCCTGGAACGAAAACCACGCGAGGCTCGATGGTTCTACGGTGTCCTGATCGGCGCCATGACGCTTGGATCCTTGTTGAACCTGACGCCTATCGACCCGATCAAGGCACTTTTTTGGAGTGCGGTGATCAACGGCGTAGCGGCCGTACCCATGATGGTGGTCATCTTGCTGCTCGCGCGAAATCAGGCAGCGATGGGGAAATTCGTCATCGGCGGCTGGTTATGGGGATTGGCATGGCTGGCGACAGCCGTCATGGCTGTGGCTGCCGTCGTCATGTTCGTCACCTGGGGCAAGGGATGAGCCGTTCGCTGCCCGCTGCGCCGGACGAACCAAGGGGACCTTGCAACCGCATTCATCCATCGGCAACCCACAGCATGAGTCGGGCCGTCTATGTGGCGGCATTGACGGCCTGGTTCACCAGGTGGCGTTCAAACGGCGATAGCCGCGATCCCGCCCCCTACCCGAGACACGATTAAATCGTCTGCACGGAACTACGGGTGGCTATGCGCAACATTCGTCTGAACTTCCGAATAAGACGGCGCCAGCGGCCCGATATCTCCAAGCCGGTAGCCGGACGAATGAATGGTGTGCAGCAAGGGCCGCTCGAACGGCTTGTCCATCACACGGCGGAGATTGTAGAGGTGGGAACGAAGCGTGTCGGAATCCGGCAACGCGTCGCCCCAGATCTCCCTCTCCAGAGCGCGACGAGTAACCACCCGCGGCGACTCCCGCATAAGGATCGCGAGCAATTTCAGACCGATCGGGGAGACAATCAGCTCCCGACCTGCTCTCGTCAAGCGTAACGTCGCCGTGTCAAGCGCCAGGTCCTCCACTTGTAGTACCTGGGTCGACACTTGCTGCCGATCGCGCCGGATCAGTGCACGCAAACGCGCCTCAAGTTCGCGCAGAGCGAAAGGCTTGACCAGATAATCGTCCGCGCCAGCCTCAAGGCCGGACACCTTGTCTTCCAGCGAACCCTTGCCGGTCAGCAGCAGGACAGGCGTCGAGTTCTTTGCATCGCGGCGCAGCTTTCTACAGACATCCAAGCCATCCATGCCGGGCAAAGTGACGTCGAAAACCAGCGCGTCATAGCTATTCGTCACCGCCAGGTGAAGGCCGGTAACGCCGTCGGCGGCGTAGTCCACCGAATACCCCCGATGGTCGAGGAACTCGCCGGCCATTTCGGCGACTGTGCGATCGTCGTCAACCAGAAGAATGAGGCCGGATTGTTGATTATGGGTACGCATGGCCGTGCTCCAGCCCAAGGGTTACTGAGGCCTTGAGCAAACGATTCATGCCGTGAGATGGATGTGAAACTACCGAGTAACATTTAGATTGCATTGAGGGCGACGTGGACAAATGCGCCAATGCAATACGTGGCTCCGCGACGGACCCCTCGCCATGGGCAGGTCTGAGATTTGTCCAGAGACCCCGCATGCTCGGCGGTGCATGCTGCGGCACGCGTCGCCCCAACCCTGAGACGATCGGAAGGTTGCCACCCCTCTTAGCTGAGCCTCTGACCTTGCTCATCGTTGCCCGACGGGGGCGCTGGCATCTAGAACTGCCAGCGCAAATAGGCCTTGACTCCGTGGTCGCTGCTATTGCTGCCAATCAGTCCGGAGTAAGTGATGCCGGCATCGATATCGCGTGCGAGATTGCCACCGAGTCCGACATCCGCAGCCAGTGCGTCCCTGTCCAGTGATGCCCCCACGACACCGAACGGCGTTCCGCCC
>DASXND010000347.1:0-4006 GCA_036495265.1 Dyella sp. | reverse complement strand
GCGCTTTCGTGTACGAGCACTGCGGCATCTCGCTGGGCGAGCACAAGCGCCAGCTGGTGCAGGGCAGGTTGCTGCGTCGACTGCGGGCGCTAAAGCTCAGGAACTTCGAAAGCTACTGCGAGCTGCTGCGGCGCGATCCTCACGGTGAGTTGGGCGAGCTGGCCAGCGCCATCAGCACCAACGTCACCGCGTTCTTTCGCGAGTCGCATCATTTCGACCTGCTTACCAACGAATTGCTGCCGCGCTGGTTGGCCGAGAAAAAGAACGGCGGCCGGCTGCGCATCTGGTCGGCCGGCTGCGCGACGGGCGAAGAGCCTTACACGCTCGCCATCGTGCTGGCCGAGGCGCTGGAGAAACACGGCAGCCAGGTGGATGCGAAGATCCTCGCCACCGACCTGTCGCCACAGGCGCTGGAAACCGCGCGCAAGGGCGTCTATCCGGTCGAGCGCCTTGAAGGCGTCAATAGCGAGCGGCGCCGCCGCTGGTTCCTGCGTGGCGAAGGCGAGTACGACAATTTGGCCTGCGTGCATCCGCGCCTGCGCGAGCTGGTCAGCATCCTGCCGCTGAACCTGCTGCACGACTGGCCGATGCAAGGCCCGTTCGACGCGATCTTCTGCCGCAACGTCGTCATCTATTTCGACAAGCCCACCAAGCAGCGCCTGTTCCAGCGTTACGCCGGCCTGCTGCCCGAGGGCGGCTACCTGTTCCTTGGCCATTCCGAGTCCATGTACGGACTCAACGACAACTTCGACCTGATCGGACGCACGGTCTACCGGAAAAGCAGTGCATGAGCGTCCCCGCAGTCAACCTCCCCATTGGCTCTAGCTACGATCCTGCGCGCGTATTGCCTGGCTTTGAGCACCTGCGTCGCTTCTGGGATCCGGGGCAGGCCTGCATCACCGTCAAAGTACTGCCCGGCGATTACTACGTGAGCTTGCAGGACGAGATGATCTCCACCGTGCTCGGCTCCTGTGTCTCGGCGTGCATCTACGACAGGCAGCGGCATATCGGCGGCATGAACCATTTCATGTTGCCCGAACCGCTAGGTGAGCGCGGCAGCTGGGCCGACACCGTGGGACGCGCGGCGCGCTACGGCAACGATGCGATGGAGCAGTTGATCAACGCCATTCTCAAGGCCGGCGGTCAGCGCGCCGACCTCGAGGTCAAGGTATTCGGTGGCGGCCGTGTGCTGGCCACCATGACCGACATCGGTCAGCGCAATATCGCCTTCGTGAAGCGCTATCTGGAGGCCGAAAGGCTTGCGGTGCGCGCGGAAGACCTCGGCGACGTGCATCCCCGCCACGTGCAGTTTTTCCCCACCACCGGCAAGGCGCGCGTGCGCCAGTTGCGTGGACGCGCCGACGCCGTGCTGGTGGACGGCGAAAAGCAATATCTCAAGCGATTGGCAAATGATCCGATAAAGGGAGAGGTGGAGCTGTTCTAGCGGCGCTCTCGTGCGCAGCAGCAGGTTCGCATAGGCAGTATCCGGCTCCGGCATGAGCCAGCAGGCGTGGGTCGCGTCCAGTCCACCCGATCGACGAAGGCGAGACTTAAAAGCGATGGAAAGAGTACGTGTCCTGGTGGTCGATGACTCCGCATTGGTGCGGAAGCTGTTGTCGACCATGCTTTCCTGCGATCCGGGTATCGAGGTCGTCGGTACCGCGGCAGACCCACTGATCGCCCGTGAGAAGATCAAGCAGCTGAACCCCGACGTGCTTACGCTCGACGTCGAGATGCCGCGCATGGACGGCATCACCTTCCTCGAAAACCTGATGCGTCTACGCCCGATGCCGGTGGTGATGGTGTCGTCGCTGACCCAGGAAGGCGCCGAGGTGACCCTGCGCGCGCTGGAGCTGGGCGCGGTGGATTTCTTCACCAAGCCCAGCAACGACCTCGCCAGTACGTTTGCCGAAGGCGCGCAGGAAATCTGTGCCAAGGTGAAGCTGGCGGCGTTGGCGCGACCGCGTCAGCGCACCGCGGTGCGCAAGCTGGACGTGGCGCCGCGCCTTTCGGCCGATGCCGTGCTGCCACGCGCACAGTCGGCGGGTACGCGTGGTGGCAGCTCGATCATTGCGATCGGCGCATCCACCGGCGGTACCGAGGCGATCCGCGTGGTGCTGGAGGCGATGCCGCCCGATGCGCCGCCCATCATCATCACGCAGCACATCCCCGCGGCGTTCAGCGGGCCGTTTGCCGCGCGCATGGACGCCTGCTCGGCGATGCGCGTGTGTGAAGCGCGCGACGGTCAGCCGATCCAGCAAGGGCACGCCTATATCGCCCCGGGTAGCCAGCACCTTTTGGTGATGTGGGACGGCGCCAAACATGTGTGCCGCCTGCACAACGGCCCGCCGGTGAACCGGCACAAGCCGAGTGTGGATGTGCTGTTCCGTTCCATGGCCGCCAGCGTGGGTCGGGCAACCGTCGCTGCGTTGCTGACAGGCATGGGCGACGACGGCGCGCGTGGTCTGCTCGAGCTGCAGCAGGGTGGTGCCCACACCCTGGTGCAGGACGAAGAATCCTCGGTGGTGTGGGGCATGCCGGGCGCGGCCTGGAAGCTCGGCGCGGCGACGGAGAAGTTGCCACTGGACCATCTTGCCGCGCGCTTGCTTGCGTTGGCGCATCAACCCATTCAACGCGCCGTTGCAACAGCGCCCTGATCTGTGGATATCCCCATGTACGCCATCCCATCCCTCTTGCGTGTGCGCCCGGTCGTTGGCATGACGACGAGCGCGGTCGCCTTGCTGCTGACGCTGCTGTGGCCGTCGGCTTGGCTGGCGCCGGTGTTGATCGTGCTGCTCACGGCAGCCTGGATCGTCGAATTGCGCCGCGTACCGGCCGCCGAGGAGCCGGTGATCGAGGCCTCGCTAAGCCATCACGCGCCGGTACGCGAGGCACTGGAAGAAGTGCGCAGCTCGCTGGTGGATGAACTTGGCCACGCCACGCGCGAGCTGCATCAGGCGCTGGACCTGCTGCGCGATGCCGTGTCCGAACTCGGCGGCGGTTTCGACGGCCTGTCGCGCAAGACCGGCATGCAGCAGTCCTTGCTGCGGCAGATCATCGATGCGCAGAACGAGGGCGTGTCGGTGCAGGACTTCGCCGCGCGCACCGGCGACCTGCTGGAGCATTTCGTCGGCATGGTGGTGCAGATGTCGCGCGAAAGCCTGCGTATCGTCTACCGCATCGACGGCATGGCGAAGGAAATGGACGCCGTGTTCGGCCTGTTGAAGAACGTCAACACCATCGCCGAGGAAACCAACCTGCTGGCGCTGAATGCCGCCATCGAGGCGGCCCGTGCAGGCGAGTCTGGCCGCGGTTTCGCGGTGGTGGCTGGTGAGATCCGCAATCTGGCCAGCCATTCCAACCAGTTCAATGAGCAGATCGGTAGCCACGTCGAGCGCGCACGCATCGCGATGGAGCAGTTGCGCGGACTGGTTGGCACGATGGCTTCGCAGGATCTCAACGTGGCCCTGTCCGCCAAGGGCGGCATCGACGCGATGATGGCGCACGTCACCGAGAGCGACGCGCGCACCAGCGCGGTGGCCGACCAAGTGGTCGAGATCAACCGCGGCCTGGGCACCGACGTATCCACCACCATCCGCTCGCTGCAGTTCGAGGACATCCTGAGCCAGCTGATCAACCAGACGCGCATGCGCCTGGTGGAACTGCAGGACATCACCACCGAGTGCACGCGCGATATCGCAGAACTGGCCTGCAGCCCGATTGATGCCGAGCTGTTGGCGCAGCGCGCCGAGCGCGTACGCAGCCGCCTGGCCATCCAGCGCGAGAAGGCCCGCCTGCGCTCGCGCGGACCGGCCTTGCAGAACACGATGGATGCCGGCGAGATCGAACTCTTTTAAGGATGCATGCCATGAGCCTGACTGTTCACCACGACTCCGAACTCGACTGCGTGACCCTGCAAATGGGCGAACGCTTCGACTTCAGCGTGCATCGCGATTTTCACGAGGCCTGCCTTGGTCAGCGCGCCGCGCGCAGCTACGTCATCGAC
>DASXND010000346.1:0-2015 GCA_036495265.1 Dyella sp. | reverse complement strand
CCCGATTCGCTGCTGCTGTGGACCCGACATATGAACGCGGTGAGCCTGCACGACGCCTTTGTGCCCCAGGGTTGCGCGGGCACGCTGGCGCCGCAGCCGGCCGTGACCGTCGAGGCGGGTGCCATGTGGATCGACGCCTATGATGCCGTGGCCACCCAGGCCGGGCGTTACGTGCAAGGCGGCGGCTGCACCACGGTTGGCGTGGCCGGGCTGATCCAGAGCGGCGGCTTCGGCAGCTTCTCCAAGAACTTCGGCTCGGCCTCGGGCGGCTTGCTGGAAGCGGAGGTGGTGACCGCCGATGGGCAGGTAAGAGTGGTCAACGCATGCCAGCATGCCGAGCTGTTCTGGGGCCTCAAGGGCGGTGGCGGCGGCAGTCTGGGGGTGGTGACCCGACTGACCCTGAAGACGCATGAACTGCCGGAAACGTTTGGCGCCGTATTCGGCGCGATCCAGGCCGACTCGGACCAGGCTTATCGCGCCTTGATCGCGCGGACCATCGCCTTCTACCAAGAAGCGCTGTTCAATCCCCACTGGGGCGAACAGTTGGTCTTCCGCGGCGACAACACGCTACGCCTGGCAATGGTGTTCCAGGGCTTGGACCAGGCCGGAGCGGAAAAGGTGTGGGCACCCTTCCTGGACTGGGTACGTGCGCACAAGGAATACCGCTTCACCGACGAGGTGCAGGTGCTTGCGCTACCGGCGCGGCACTTCTGGGACGCGGAATTCTTCCGCCAGCACGCGCCCCAGCTGATCGTGTCGGACAGCCGCCCCGGCGCGCCGCGCGACCACATCCTGTGGGCAGGCGATCAAGGGCAGGTCGGCCAGTTCATCCACGGCTACCGCTCGGCATGGCTGCCGCAGTCGTTGCTGGCTGAAGCGCGTCAGGCCGCTCTGGTCGATGCGCTGTTCGAGGCAAGCCGCCACTGGGGCCTGTCCCTGCACTTCAACAAGGGCCTGGCCGGCGCACCCGCCGATGCACTCGCCCGGTCGCGCGACACCGCGATGAACCCGGTCGCGCTGGATGCATTCGCGCTCGCGATCACGGCCAGCGAAGGCGACCCGGCCTATCCCGGCATGCCCGGCGCCAGTCCCGATTTGGCCAACGCGCGCAGCGAAGCTGCCCGTATCGATCAATCGATGGATGCACTGCTCCAAGCCGCCCCGGGCGCAGGCTCGTATGTGTCGGAGAGCAACTACTTCGAGCGCGACTGGCAGCACGCCTTCTGGGGCAGCAACTACCCCCGGTTGGCTGCGGTGAAGCGCAAGTACGACCCCGAGGGGCTGTTTTTCGTGCGGCATGGCGTAGGTAGCGAGGCCTGGAGCGAGGACGGTTTCACCCGCGTGCACGAGAGCCACTGAGCCCGCCCGGCGAACACGCATTGAACGCCGGAGGGCTTCGGCCGCCGCCAGCGTTGCGGGACCCCGTGGGACAGCGCTGCGCTATGCTCCAGCCCGCGCCGATGGGCCAGCGGACGCCATCTGAGGTCGGTTCCGGGCGTTTTCAGAGGGCCGCAAAGCCGTCCAAATGGCTGAATCGGCATGAAATCGTCATGTCCGGCAGACATGCTGAGGCTGCAAAACGGGGGTTCCCCGTGTATCATGCGCCACCCCTTTCATCTTTCTATCCGTAAGGAAGGATATATACCGCGATGAGCAATTTCCTCTTCACTTCCGAGTCGGTCTCCGAAGGCCACCCGGACAAAGTCGCCGACCAGATCTCCGATGCCGTCCTCGATGCGATCATCGCGCAGGATCCGCGTGCGCGCGTGGCTTGCGAAACCATGGTGAAGACGGGCGTCGCAATCGTCGCCGGCGAGATCACCACCAGCGCCTGGATCGACCTGGAAGCGCTGACCCGCAAGGTCATCGTCGACATCGGCTATGACTCGTCCGACGTCGGCTTCGACGGCGAGACCTGCGGCGTGCTGAACCTGATCGGCAAGCAGTCGCCCGACATCAACCAGGGCGTGGACCGCAAGAAGCCGGAAGAACAGGGCGCTGGCGACCAGGGCCTG